>DASTNK010000168.1:0-16638 GCA_035720945.1 Burkholderiaceae bacterium | reverse complement strand
GTACTGGCGGTCTATGCAGTAGTTGGCGCCCACGCACTGCTTGATCTCGTCTTCGCGGCCGTCGCGGATCTTGATGACCATGTGCGGGTCGGCGATCTGGGCGCGTGTCATGCCCACCAGGTCGACCAGGCCGGCGGCCAGTATGCGCTCCGCCTGATTCGCGTCGCGGATGCTTTGCGCGTGCATGACGGGAATGCGCACCACCGATTTGATGCCGGCCGCTAGGTGTACGAACGGTTCTGGCGGCAGGGCCATGGGCGGCATGCAGTTGGCCAGGGTGTTGTGTGTGTCCGCCCCCGAGCCGACCACGCTGATGTAGTCGACCAGCCCGGTGTCGGCCATGGCGTGGGCGATTTCCTTGAGCTGCTCGTGGTCCAGTCCATCGTCGTGGAACTCGTCACCGCACATGCGCAGGCCCACGCAGAAATCGGTTCCCACAGCCTCGCGGATGGCGGTCAGGGCTTCGATACCGAAACGCAGGCGGTTTTCCAGTGAGCCGCCGTACTCGTCACTGCGGAAATTGGTGCGCGGGCTCCAGAATTGATCGATGAGGTGCTGGTGCGCGGCCGAGACCTCCATGCCGTCCATGCCGGCCCGCTTGACGCGGTCCGCCGCCTTGGCGAAGTCGCGCACGATGCGCTGGATCTCTTCGATTTCGATGGTCTTGGCGTTGCCACGGTGCACGGGTTCGCGCACACCGGACGGGCTGACCAGATGTGGCCAATGCTCGCCATGCCAGGCGGAGCGGCGGCCCATATGGGTTGCCTGGATCATGATCTTCGCACCGTGGCGGTGCATGGCCTCGGCCAGTTGCGACAGCGGTTCGACCACAGCGTCCGTGGCCAGGTTGACGGACTTCCACCAGCCCTGCGGGCTGTTGATGGACACCGGGCTGGATCCACCGCATATGGCGAGGCCCAGACCGCCCTTGGCCTTTTCCTCGTAGTAGCGGATGTAGCGCTCACCCGGCAGGCCGCCTTCCCCCGCGTAGACCTCGGCGTGGGCCGTGCTGACGATGCGGTTGCGCAACACCAGCTTGTTCAGCGTCATCGGGGCGAAAAGATGTTCGTAACGCATGGCGCGGCCCTATGGCAGGGGATTGACGGTGAAGAGGCAGTGATCGAATCCCTCGCTGGCGCATTGTGTTTCCCGTGATGCCGATCGGGTGGCGACTCCATTCTGGTCAGAGACCCAATCCATGGCGCCGGCGAACCAGCCGGCGAACATGTAGCACAGCTTGCCGGACTGATCCGGCTGCTGCAGGACGAATGACGAATCGTCCAGGCGGATGAGGGCGCGGGCGTTGGGCGCATCGTGTGATTCGAAGCGGAACCGCCCCCAGCCGCGTTGCGACAGACGCTTCAGGTAGTGTTCGAACACGTCCATGCCTTTCAGGCCGTGCTGGCGACTTTCCTTGTCGCACCAGTAATAGGCGGATTTGTGGCCCGCCGGGTACAGGATCTCCTGATATTTTTCCCGTCCCAGGGCTGTTTCGACGGCATGGTGATTGTTGACGAAGAAATGCCGGGGCACGTACAGCATGGGCAGCTTGTCCGTGGTCCACACACCGGTTTGTGGGTCGACTTCTATGGGTACTTGGGGTTGCATGGATCGTGGCTTCCGGGCGCGTGCGTAGGAATCCCCGGGCCTGAGGGGCTTCCGGGGAGGCGGTATGCAGAGTTGTCGTTGGGGTGGCTTAGACGCTCCAGACGTCGTCGTAGAAACGCATCCAGTTCAGGCCCAGCACTTTTTCTATGCGTGATGTGGCCCAGCCCGCGTGTTCCATGGCTCGTGTCAGGTTGGGGAACTCACCGATGGTGCGTATGCCCTCTGGATTGAGCACTGTGCCGAAGTCGGTCAGGCGGCGGTAGCGGCCCTTGTCGTGTGTGATCCAGTCGAAGAAGCCCTTGTCGTACCCCTGCGTGAAATCGCTGCCTATGCCCACGCACTCGTCGCCGACGAGGTTGATGACATAGTCGAAGGCTTCGACGTAGTCGTGGACAGTGGCCTCTATGCCGCGCTTGAGAAACGGCGAGAACATGGTTACCCCGACGAAACCGCCGTGATCAGCGATGAATTTGAGTTCTTCGTCGCTCTTGTTGCGAGGGTGGTCTTTCAGGCCTGAGGGCAGGCAGTGGGAATAGCAGACCGGCCTTTTCGAGGCCAGAATGGCTTCTTTCGAGGTATTGGCGCCCACGTGCGACAGGTCGACCATGACGCCGCAGCGGTTCATTTCGTCTATGACCTCGCGGCCGTATCCAGACAGGCCACCGTCGCGTTCGTAGCAGCCGGTGCCGACCAGGTTCTGGGTGTTGTAGCAGAGCTGCACGATGCGCACGCCCATGTCGGCGAAGGCCTCGATATTGCCCAGTTGGTCTTCGAAAGGGTGCGCGTTCTGGAAGCTCAGGATGATGCCGGTCTTGCCATCTTGCTTGGCTTGCCGGATGTCCGCGGCGTTGCGCACCAGGGTGACCAGTTCGGCATTGTCGCGGATGAGCTTCTTCATCTCGGCGATATTGTTGACGGTGGCCTGGAAGCCTTCCCACACCGAGACGGTGCAACTGGCGGCGGCCAGCCCGCCTTTCTTCATGTCTTCGAAAATGGAGCGGTCCCATTTGGCGATGATCAGACCGTCGATGACTATGCTGTCATCGTGCACAGAACTCATGATGTCGACTCCTAAGCGCCAGCTTGCCATCGCCCGGATCGGGATGAGGCATGTATGCAATTCTTGGCCAAAAAGTCATGCTCGAATGTTCTTTGAAAGACGTCTTCCAGCTCAATTGCGACATGGATCGCCGGTTGTCGTTTTGAGGATGGTGCCAGGAGAGGCTGGCCGATGGTGCATGGCGGATTGATTCTGATCAGGTTTTGTCCAAGAATGTCGTGACATCCGCGCCACGCGCGCCTTTTTGGGGTATCCAATGTGTGATTCGTGTGATTCGAAACTCTGCGCGTCGGTGGCAGCCACGCCATCCCGTCGATTATTCTTGCGTACCAGCGTAGCCACGGCATTTGCCACGGCCGCCGGTGTATCGCTGGGAGGGGCGGATGCCACGGCACAGGCGGCGACGCCGCCCAAGCCGCAGAACGTGATCTCTCCCGACGAGGCGGTGAAGCGCCTCGTCGACGGGAACAAGCGCTACGTGACCGGCGTGACCCGGCGTCATGATTTCGCGCATGAACGGGAAGCGCTCAACTCAGGGCAGAACCCCTATGCGGCCATACTCAGTTGCGCGGATTCGCGCATCGCACCCGAATATGCGTTCGACAGTGCCCGGGGCGACCTGTTCGTCACACGGGTGGCGGGCAATTTCGTCAACGATGACGTGCTGGGCAGCCTGGAATATGCCATCGCGGTGTTGAAGGCGCCGTTGATCATGGTTCTTGGACACGAAGGGTGCGGCGCGGTTGATGCGGCCGTCAAGGTGGCGACGCAGGGGGCCACTTATCCGGGCATGATCCAATCACTGGTGGCGGCCCTGGTGCCATCCGTCGACAAGGTCAAGGGTAAAGCGAAGAACCTGGTGGAAGCGGCAACCGAACAGAATGTGCGCGACAGCATGGTTGCCCTGTCGGAGCGGTCCGCCATCGTCCATGACGCGATGGGGGCGGGGAAATTGCGAATCGTGGGTGGTATTTACCGGCTGGCCACCGGGAAAGTCGATTTCCTGGCTTGAGGGGCTGGCACACCACATTCAAACCGACCGTGTCAGCCCGCCATCGACACGAATATTCTGGCCGGTGATGTAGCCGGCGCCGTCCGACAGCAGGAAGGCGATGGTGGCCGCGATTTCATCGGCCTTTCCGTAACGTTCCATGGGCACGCTGTCGCGCCGCTCTTCGGTTGCCGGGAGGCTGTCGATCCAGCCCGGCAGCACGTTGTTGATGCGGATGTTCTTCGGTGCGTAGGTGTCGGCGAAAATCTTGGTGAAGCTTGCCAGCCCGGCGCGGAAAACCGCAGACGTGGGAAATGTTGGCGACGGCTCGAAGGCCCAGGCGGTGGAAATGTTGACGATCGATCCGCCGCCTTGTTTTTCCATGATGGGCGCGACGAGCCGGATGGCGCGCACCGCGCTCAGGAAATAGACCTCCATGCCGGTGTGCCAGGCTTCGTCGGAAATATCGAGAATCGGCGCGCGGGGGCCATGGCCGGCGGAATTGACCAGGGCATCGACCCGCCCCCATTTGTCCATCGCCAGCTTGACCAGGCGTGCCACGTCATCCTGCGACTGATTGGTGCCGGTGACGCCCACGCCGCCCAGTTCCTTGGCAAGGGTCTCCCCCTTTCCGGACGAGGACAGCACGGCGACGTGGTAGCCGTCCTGCGCCAGCCTGCGCACGGCGGCCGCGCCCATGCCCGAACCGCCCGCCGTGATCAATGCAACCTTTTCTTTGGACATCGGAAACTCCAATCGTCGGATTTCAGGAAATGATGACAGGGGGCTGGTGTCGAGCCTCACTACACGCCGCGACCGCCACGCTGACGCCTATGCGTGCTCGGCCGCGCGTTCCCACCAGGTCTTCATCGACGGCCGCTCCCATTGGCGCGTGACATAGCGCCGGAATTTCTCGGGGACGGGATCGCCATTGGCGACGAGGCGGTTGAGCATCACCGCCAGATCGACGTCGGCGACGGACCACGCCCCGAACAGGTTGTTGCCCTGTTCGTCGATGAGATGGCCGGCACCGCGCAGCAGTTTGTCGGCGGCCTGCTTTCCCGCCGCCGTCAGCGGCCGGGGATTCTTTTCAGCGAAGATGACCGCGGTGGAGCGTTCTTCGCGCAGCACGCCGAGGTCGCTTCGCAGCCAGGCCATGACCTGGCGCGCCCGAGCACGCGGTTCACGGTTGCGCGGCAGGACGGCGGTGAATTCGGGCGCCGGATAGGTGTCTTCCAGGAATTCGACGATGGCCGACGATTCAGACAGGGAAAAGTCACCGGCCACCAGGGTGGGAACGCGTGATGTCAGCGACAGGCTGGCGTACTCGTCGCCGAATTGCTGGCCGTCGAGCGCGACAGTCTTGAGTTCGAAGGGCAGGCCTTTTTCGACCAGGGTCGCGTAGACCGACAGGACATAGGGACTGGAGTATGTGCTGTTGGAATACAGCACCAGGGTCTGATTCATGGACAAAGGCTCCCGTTCGTGAAAAGAGGCCGCGCGCGCAGCCATCATTACAGGCCAATAGCATACCGCCAACCGAGAACCCACATGCTGTCGACAGTGGATCAACCTGTCACTCATATGGCCTGCTCGTCATGAACCCGCGACAAACAACATCTGGTCGCACTTCTCATGGCTCGTGAAAGGAGGTGTAAGAACCTATTGCGGCGCTTGTGTGGGAGCTGGTGCGGGCGTTAAATGAATTGAGGACAGGCCGCGCGTGGCGGTCGTTCCGCGCATTGTTCGATGCGTGTTTCACAGCGAATGGGAGGCTTGGCGCATGGCACATGTCCGTCTTTCCGGTAGCGAGCGTGCAATGCTCCCCGGTGCCCGGTGCGTCGGGGACGCCGACCCGGGTGAGGTGCTGCGGGCGACGCTGGTGTTGCGGCGTCAAGGGTTGGGCGAATTCCATGACTTGGCTGACAGGCTCGTGGCGGGTGAGGCGCCCGCGCCGCTTTCGCGCCAGGCATTCTCTGAGAAATTCGGTGCCGCACCCGCCGATATGGCCAGGGTGGCGCGGTTCGCGCGTCGTCACGGGCTGGTCGTCATGCAGCAGGACGTGGCCCCGAGCACGATGGTGCTGGAAGGGGCGGCGGCGTGTTTCAACGACGCGTTTCAAGTCACGCTGCGGCGCTATCAAAACGAGGCGGGATCGTATCGGGGCTGTGATGGCCCGTTGCACTTGCCGGAGGATCTGCACGGCATCGTCACTGCGGTGGTTGGCCTGGACGATCGCCCGCAGGCGCGTGCGTATTTACGTTTCCACCCTCCATTTCGCGTTGCGCCTGATGACCTTCAGACAGGTTTCCTGCCCACTCAGATCGCGTCCTTGTACGATTTTCCGGATTCCTCCGGCGAAGGCCAATGCATCGCCCTGCTCGAACTGGGGGGCGGCTACAGCGCGGACGATGCGCGGGCGTATTTTTCCGAGATCGGGGTGGCGGCGCCCACCGTGACCGTGGTGTCGACCGATGGAGCGCCCCACGATCCCACGGGCGCGCCAGGCGGCCCGGATGGCGAGGTCATGCTGGACGTGGAGATCGCCGGAGCGGTGGCGCCCAGGTCGCATTTGGTGCTGTACTTCGGTTCAAACAGTGATGCGGGATTTCTCCAGGCGCTCAACGGCGCCATCCATGACGACGGGAATCGACCATCCGTCATTTCCATCAGTTGGGGCGGGCCCGAGCCGTCGTGGACGCCACAGTCGTTGCGCGCGCTCAATGACGCGCTGAAGGCGGCCGCGATGTTGGGCATCACGGTGTGCGTGGCGGCGGGCGACAGCGGTGCCGGTGGTGGGCTGCCAGGCGGCGACCACGTCGATTTCCCCGCCTCCAGCCCCTACGCGCTGGCTTGCGGCGGCACGCGGCTGCAGGCATCGTCCGGCGCCATAGAACGCGAGACCGTCTGGAACGACGGCGCGCAGGGTGGCGCGGGTGGCGGAGGTGTAAGCACGGTGTTCGGGTTGCCCGCGTGGCAGCGACAGCTCACGGTCAGCACACCGGACGGCGTGACCCCACTGGCGCGGCGTGGGGTGCCGGACGTGGCTGGCAATGCCGACCCGGCCACGGGGTATCGGGTGCGTGTCGATGGCTCGACGCAGATCATCGGCGGGACCAGCGCGGTCGCGCCGCTATGGGCGGCGCTGATCGCGCGGATCAACGCATCGCGCAAACAGTCCGTGGGGTATGTCAACGCCCGCCTTTATGGGCAGCCCTCGGTCTTTCATGACATCACGCAGGGTGGCAATGGCGGGTTTTCCGCCACGCCTGGGTGGGATGCCTGCACCGGCCTGGGCAGCCCGGATGGAGGGAAGGTGGCCGGGGTTTTTGAGGTGGTCGCGACGAGGCCGGTGCCGTGAGTGCTTTGGTTGGTTGGCTCATACGCTTGAATTTGAATGGGCGACTTCACCGGGCGGTGACGGAATTCGTTGCGGCCCAAGCAGGAGCGACATCATGACAAGCAAGAAGAACACGGGTGCGGCAACAGGCGCGGCCGCCGATCAACCCTGTTTCGATCCCACGCCGTACGGCAATGGTCCGAATGATTCCGTGACAGACACCAGCGAGCGTGCGGCGGTCACGCATCACACGCTGCGCATGGGTGGACGCACGCTGGCCTACACGGCCCGGGCGGGCCATCTGGTGGCGGTGGACGCCAGCAGTTCGAAGCCCAGTGCCAAGATCTTCTATGTGGCGTTCACGCTGGATGGCGCGGCGCCAAGCGACAGGCCGGTCACGTTCTTCTACAACGGCGGGCCGGGTTCGTCGTCGGTCTTCGTGCTGCTGGGGTCGTTCGCGCCCCGGCGCATCAAGACGTCCATGCCGGACTTCACGCCGCCCGCGCCCTATACGCTGGAAGACAACGCGGACAGTCTGCTCGACAAGAGCGACCTGGTGTTCATCAACCCGGTGGGCACCGGGTATTCGGCCGCCATCGCCCCCTGGAAGAACCAGGATTTCTGGGGCGTGGACCAGGATGCCGCGTCGCTCAAGCAGTTCATCAAGCGCTACCTCACGGAATACGACCGCTGGAATTCGCCAAAATTCCTGTTTGGCGAGTCGTATGGCACGGCGCGCAGCGCGGTGTTGTCGTATGTGTTGCATGAAGATGGCGTGGACCTCAACGGCGTGACCATCCAGTCGTCCATCCTGGACTACACCCAGGCGGGCAATCCGGTGGGCGCGCTGCCGACCGCTGCGGCCGATGCCTGGTATCACAAAAGGCTGGGCGTGCATCCGGCACCGTCCACGCTACCCGCATTCGCCGACACGGTCTGCGCGTTCGCGCGGGGCGGCTTCACCCAGGCGTTGCGGGCCTATCCCAAGGTGGCGGACGCCACCATGACCCTTCTCAGCCAGTACACAGGCATCGACAAGCCGACCCTGAGGGCCTGGCATCTGGACATCGCGGGCGGGGATGAGCTGGGCCATACGCTGTTCCTGATCCGTCTGCTGCAGGACAAAGGGCTGGCGCTGGGTGCGTACGACGGCCGGGTCACCGGCCTGGACACGGGTATCGCGCGCAACATCTCGCCCAACTCCGGCGGCAACGACCCCACCATGACGGCGGTGTCGGGGGTCTACACGGCCATGTGGAACACGTATCTGAATGACGATCTGAAATTCACCTCGGATTCGGCGTTCACCGATTTGAACGACCAGGCATTCCAGCACTGGGACTTCCATCACACCGACCCGACGGGGGCGCAGAAGGGCGTGGACGCCACGGGCAACGTCGTGCTCTACACCGCGGGCGACCTGGCCGCGACCATGAGCCTGAATGTGGACCTGAAGGTGTTGTCGGCCAACGGCTACTACGATTTCGTGACACCTTTCTTCCAGACAGTGATGGATCTGGAGAACATGCCGCTGGACAATGCCTCGGTGCGCGGGAATCTGGCGGTGAAGTTCTATCCGTCCGGGCACATGGTTTATCTGGATGGCGGATCGCGCACCGCGTTGAAGGCGGATGTGGCGGCCATGATGGATGCCGCCACGTCGGATCACGGGGCCGTGACCCGGATCCGGGCTTTGCAGGCGCGCAAGGCATCTGGCAAAGCGGCGCCGAAGTGAGGAATCAACGACTTATCCGTTGGCTCTGCGCAGCCGGCGCACGGGCGCCCACCCTTGCTGCATGCCGGCGACCGCCAGCAGGATCGCCGCCGCGCCCACCCACTGCAGCCATTGCAGCGCATGCCCGAAGGCGACCCAGTCCACCATGATGGCGGCCAGTGGGTACAGGAACGACAGGGCGCCGGTGAGCGCGGTGGGCAGTTTCTGTATGGCGCCGTACAACAGCACGTACATGATGCCGGTGTGGACGATGCCCATGGTCAGCAGCAGCGGCCAGGCTCCGGAATGGGGGATGGCCAGCCCGGTGACGTGGGCGAACGGGGCGAGCATGATGGCGCCGGTGCAGACCTGTATCAGGGCGATGAGATGGGGTGGAATGCCGGACAGCCTCTTGACCAACAGCGCCGCCACGGCATAAAGAAAGGCCGCGCCCAGCGCCAGGGCGATGCCGCCCAGGTAATCGTGCCCACCGTAGCTGGGTGCCTGGTGTGATTGGGTGATGACCAGCATGCCCGCAAAAGCCAGCACCAGCCAAGATGCCTTGGTGAGCGTCAGGCGTTCTCCCAGGAACAGAACACCCAGTCCGACGAACATGAAGGGCTGCGTGTTGTAGACGGTGGTGGCGATGCCGATGGACGCGCGTGAATAGGCGGCGAACAGCAGCACCCAATTGCCGACGATGGCCGCGCCGCTGATCACGGCCAATGCCAACTGCACCCGGTTCAGCCGCCGCCCCGTCAACAGCCCCATGGCCGCGCAGATGACCAGCAGCGTGATGGCGCCGAATACGCAGCGCCAGAACACCACGTCCAGCACGGGCTGGCCTGACATCAACACGAACCAGCCCACGGTGCCCGCGATGAGCATGGCGCCAATCATTTCCAGCGAGCCACGGCTCGTTGAGTTTTCCATTTTTTTGCTCCGGTTTGGAATGATGGCAGTGTGGGCCTTTTCAAGCGATTGAGCCATGGATAAAATCAGGTGAATTGGTATTAAAGCCTTTTTTATCAAGGTAATTCATTGATTTGACCTAATGGCCTTCTGCGCAAATCGAGCGACAGGCGGCGCCTTGACTTCGGGGGGCGGCCAAGGATCCGTTGAACAAGTCACCGCGCCGCATGCCTCTGCGGCATGCTCCCGACCAGTTTCAGAGAATTCTTAAAGCGATGGGGAAATGGACGACATCGACCAGATCATCATAGCGGCGCTCATGGACGATTCCCGGCGATCGCTCAAGGCGCTGTCGGGGCTGTGCGGGCTGTCGGCGCCCAGTGTGTCGGATCGGCTGCGGCGGCTGGAGGAGCGCGGCGCCCTGCGGGGCTATACCGTGGATGTCGACCCGAAGGCGTTTGGCTATCAGTTGCAGGCCATTGTCCGGGTCCGGCCATTGCCGGGCCAGATGCACGCCATTCAGCGGCTGATCCAGGACACTTTCGAATTCACCGAATGCGACAAGGTGACGGGCGAGGACTGCTTCGTTGCGCGATTGAGCGTGCGCTCCATGGAGCAACTGGATGCCATCTTGGACAAGCTGGCCGATCGGGCCGAAACCAATACGTCCATCGTCAAGGCGACGCCGGTGAAGCGGCGGTTGCCGCCGTTGGTGCGGGATGACGCATAACGCGTTTCGCGTGGCGGACGTCCATGGATCCGGGTTGTCCGCCACGTTGTGAATCCTCTCGGGGCTACGGCCACCGTTTTGGCGCTTGGGGCCGAGAAGACATCACTTCTTGGGCAGCCACTTCCCCTCCAGCTTGGCGTAGGCGCCGCTGGCCTTGCTCAGGTGTAGCCACTGGTCGACGTACAGCTTGAAGCGGATATCGCCCTCGGGCAGCAGGTAGCCCATTTCCGCGTATTGCAGGGGCTTGTTCGGGTTGACCGCGCACAGCTTGGGGTTCAGGTGGCTTTGCACCTCGGCCTCGGCGGCCTCAGTGACGAAGACGTCCGCCTTGCCGTTGGCGACTTCATCGAAGATGCCCAGGTTGTTCTTGTAGGGAATGAGGTGGGCCTTGGACAGGTGTTCGCGGGCGAATTTCTCGTTGCTGCCGCCGGGGTTGAAGATGACCCGCACATCGGGCTGGTTGATCTCGGCGATGGTCTGGTACTTTTTGGCGTTCTTGCAGAGGGTGAGCGGCGTCTTGCCGTTGATCATGTAGGGGGCGCTGAAGAAGGCTTGCTGCTGGCGGGCGAGCGACACTGAAATGCCGCCGGCGCCGATGTCGCATTTTCCGGAGGTGAAGTCGCTCATCAGATTCTTCCATGTGGTCTTGACGAATGTCACCTTGGCGCCCAGGGTGGCGGCCAGGGAATCCATCATGTCCACGTCCAGGCCTTCGAAGTGGCCGTCTTTTTCCATGAAGCTGAACGGCTTGTAGTCGCCGGGACTGCACACGCGCAAGGTGTGGCTTTGCATGACCTGGTTGAGCGTGTCGGGCGCTTGTGTCGCGGCGGTGGCCAAGCCGGGCAGGGCTGCCAGGACGACGGTGGCGAGCAGGTATTTCACGGTGGGACTCCTTTTTGTCTTCTTTGACAGCGCGCCATGATCGGACGGCGCGCCACTGTGCTGGCTGTTATAGGCGCTTTCGGCTAAACCGGGAATGCGTGATTACCCAACTTTTGCGCGGGCGGCGGTATAATAAAACTGTACAAATAATCAGTATTCGCATGAACTCCCGCGCCCGCCGCATCGCGCATGTCGACATGGACGCCTTCTACGCGTCGGTTGAATTGTTGCGCTATCCCGAATTGCGCGGCTTGCCGGTCGTCATCGGCGGGCGGGGCAGCCATGCGCCACGTGTGGGCGCCGATGGCGGGCGCGAGTTTTCGCGCCTGCGCGACTACGTCGGCCGGGGGGTGGCGACCACCTCCACGTACGAGGCGCGGGCGTTGGGAATTTTCTCGGCCATGGGGATCATGAAGGCCGCGGCCTTGGCGCCCGACGCCATCCTGCTGCCAGCCGACTTCAATCAGTATCGCCACTATTCACGCTTGTTCAAGGCCGCCGTCGCGCGCATCGCGCCGTGCATCGAAGACCGCGGCATCGATGAAATCTATGTCGACCTGACGGCGCACGAAGAGTCCGCCGACATCCTGGCGCGGCGCATCAAAGACGCCGTGCGGGAAGACACGGGCGGGCTCATCTGCTCCGTCGGGGTGTCGCCCAACAAGCTGCTGTCCAAGATCGCGTCCGAACTCGACAAACCAGACGGGCTGACCGTTCTTGCCCCGGAAGACCTTCAACGCCGCATCTGGCCCCTGCCGGTGGGCAAGGTCAACGGCATCGGCCCCAAAGCCAATGCCAAGCTCGCCGGCCTGGGCATCGTCACCATTGCCGACCTGGCCGCCGCGCCGCCCGACCTGCTTCAAGAACATTTCGGACTGGGCTACGCGCGCTGGCTGGTGGACGCCGCGCATGGCGTGGATGATCGTCCCGTGGTCACCCACTCCGAGCCCAAGTCCATCAGCCGCGAAACCACGTTCGAGCGCGACCTGCATGTCGTGCGCGACCGCGCCGAACTGTCGTCGTGGCTCGAGCGGTTATGCACTGAGTTGTCGGGCGACCTGGCGCGCAAGGGTTATGTGGGGCGCACCATAGGCGTGAAGCTGCGGTTCGACGATTTCCGCACGGTCACGCGCGATGCGACGCTGGATGGGCCGATCGCCGATGTCGCGGCCATGCTGCGTGCCGCGCGCAGTTGCCTGAAGCGCATCAACCTGGATCGCCGCATCCGGTTGCTGGGTGTGCGGGCCAGCGGCCTGGATCCGGCCGATCAGCGGGTGGCGGGATCAGGCTCCGGGGTGCAGCTCGATCTTTATTGAAAATAACGAAATATCAGTATGTTGCAGTGCGTTATTTCGCAAAATAATATATAAGTAATTATCAAATCGTTATAAGCTGTCGCGGTGCTTGCTAGCATGGGTGCCTGGGCAAAGCGGCGTCCGGCCACAAGCGCGATGTCAGGCTGCGCCTCGTTCATTCAACTGGAAGAACATGAAAAAACTCTCACACTACTTGCGTTGGGCGGTGGCTGTCGGTGTCACCACCTTTTCGGCCCTGGCGGCCACGGCCCCGGCTCACGCCACGGATCTGCTCAGCACCGTCAAGGCGCGCGGCACCCTGCTGGTCGGCATGGAAGGCACCTACCCGCCGTTCAATTTCGTCAACACCAAGACTGGCAAGCTGGATGGTTTCGACGTGGACGTCGCGAAAATGATCGCGCAGAAGCTGGGTGTGAAGGTCCAGTTCGTCAAGACGGAATGGAGCGCCATTCTGGCCGGGCTCAGCGCGGGCAAGTTCGACGTCATCATCAATCAAGTCGGCATCACGCCCCAGCGCGAGAAAACGTTTGATTTCTCCATTCCCTATGTGGCGTCCAGCCCGCAGCTCATCCTGCGCAAGGACGAGAAGGCCCACTACAAGAGCTTCGCCGATCTGAAGGGCAAGACGCTGGGCGTCGGCCAGGGCAGCAACTACGAAACCTTGGCCAAGGCGCAGAAGGGCATCATCGTCAAGAGCTACCCCGGTGCGCCGGAATACCTTTCTGACTTGATCGACCACCGCATCGACGCGGCGCTGAATGACCAGCTCATGACGGCCTACTTGGTCAAGACCTCGCATCTGCCCATCCGCGGCGGCGCCATTGTGGGGTCGCCGAAGTTCAACGGTATCCCGTTCCGCAAGGGCAACCCCAAGTTCAAGGCGGCGCTCGACCATATCCTGGAAGCCTCCTTCAAGGATGGCGAATTCGCCAAGATCTCTGACAAATGGTTCGGCATCGACGTCAGCAAGGTCCGCAAGGCGGGCTGATCGCCGGAGAACCTTTGACCCAGTCACTGCGCCGCATGCCTCTGCGGCTTGGGGCCGCCCCACGGCCGACGATGTGATAATGCAACCCTGTGGACGAGTGTCCGCAGGGTTGTGTTGTTTTGGCTGGCTGGTCGTAGCGTGCCGCCGCCTGAACGATCGGTAGAGATGTGCCGCTCCGTGTTCCTGGCGGGGCCGCCGCAAATGGATGAGCCATGAATCTTCTGGACCTGTTGAAACTTGCCGCCCCGATTCTGTTGAAGGGAACGGGTTACACGCTGATCTTCGCATTCTCGGCCATGATAGGCGGGCTGGTGCTGGGGTTCGTGATCGCGGTAGCGCGCATCGTGCCGAATCGCTTCGTGCAATGGCCCGCCGTGACATACGTGAGCCTGATGCGCGGCACGCCGCTGCTGGTGCAGGTGTTCATCGTGTACTACGGGTTGCCCAGCATCGGCATACGTTTCGAACCGCTCACGGCCGGCATTCTGGCTTTGAGCCTGAACGCGGGCGCGTACATCTCGGAAAGCCTGCGTGGCGCCATCCTGGGCATTGGTCGTGGCCAGTGGTCGGCGGGCTACAGCCTGGGGCTGACGTATTGGCAGAATTTGTATTACGTGGTGGTGCCGCAGGCTATGCGCCTGGCCGTGCCGGCCATGAGCAACACCTTGATCAGTCTCATCAAGGACACGTCGCTGGTGTCGGTCATCACGGTCACGGAACTGCTGTTGGCCACGAAAGACGTGATCGCCACTACGTTCCGGCCGCTGCCGTTGTATCTGGCCGCTGCGGCGATTTATTGGGTGCTGAGCATGGGGTTGGAACACGTGCAGCGCCGGCTGGAGAAATACTTCGGGCGGTCGCAGGTGGTTTGACGACGTCTCTGGTGGTCATTCTAAAGGCGCCGTCTGTCGGGGCTTGGGGCGGGTCCGGCACGGCGTGCTCGATCCGGATCTGCCTCGTCCAGGCGGGCGGCGGGCGAAACTCGTTATGCCCCGCTTACCCGCGTGGCATAACTCAGACAGCGCCCGCCGACAGCCCCCGCCTTCCCGTGACAGATCCGGCGCACGCCTTACGCCGGGCCCGCCCCAAGCCCCGACAGACGGCTCGCGATCGCGGCATGCGTTTCAATCGAAAATGCCCTAGAAATCGAACTCAGGCTCCACGACATCCCCGATGCGCAATCGCGCCTGCCTGGCGCCCGCCATGACGGCGTTCACGCCGAACAGCATGCCTTGCGGAAACATGCGGTGCGCCGTCAGGGTTCTGCCTGGCTCGGTGCCCACCGCCGCCGTGTCGGGGTTGATGTTGGGAATGGGGCAGCGCGCGCAGGGTTTGACGAAGGCGAAAGTCAGACCGGCGATGCGCATGCCGACCAGGTAATCTTCATCGTAAGGATCCAGGCCCTGGACCACGATGTTGGGGCGGAAGCGGTTCATGGTCATGGTGCCCGCGTCCTTGTTCACCAACTGGTGGTTAAGTTCCTCCAGCGATGACTGGCTGGTCACCAGGAACGGGAAACCGTCTGCGAACCCGAAACGGTGCTCATGCGGGAAGCCGCGCTCCCAGTCACTGTGCTTGTCTATCCAGGTATCGACGTGATCAGGGCTGGCGATGCGGTGTGCGGCAGGGTGTTCGCGCAGCAGGCGGCACCCGGTGCGAAGGAAATCGCTGAGCCACTGTGCGGCCTCATCGCCTTCATCGGCACCCAGCGTGTCGGCGGCCCAGATGCGCACGGGTATTGCCGGTGGTGTGTCCAGCGCTGGCTGCGATACGGTTATGTCGGGCATGCCGGGAGCCGAAAGAGTGAGCACACCGTCATCGATCCGGGGATGGATCAAGGCCATGCGCGGGTAGGTGCGCTGGGTCATGAAAATACCGTATTGGTCGACGATGACCCAATGCCGGTCGTGCTCCAGGCCACCGGGGGTGATGGTGGCCTGTTGGTGGGTCAGTCCAGCGCACGATTTGACGGGATAGCTGTGCAGGCTGGCGATGGCGAACGGCATGACGGCTCCGAAAGATTCAATTCCGCTGGAAATCATACTGCAGGGTTCCCGGCGTGCCGGCCCAAACCCGCACTGCGCTAAAATTCTTTTTTTGGTGGCGCCCTCTGGGGGCCTTTTTTGTCGGGGAGCGAAATGGACTTTGATCGGTCGGGTGTGAAGGCGCTGATGGAAATTACCAACCGCCCGGAGCTGGTGTTCGTGCGAGGGCAGGGGTCGTGGCTCGAAGACGGCGCGGGCAAGCGCTACCTGGATTTCGTGCAGGGCTGGGCGGTGAACTGCCTGGGTCATTGCCCGGAGCCCGTCACGGCCGCCATCAACCGACAGGCGGGGCTGCTCATCAACCCGTCGCCGGCGTTCTACAACCAACCGTCCATCGATCTGGCGAAACGGCTGGTGTCCGTGTCGTGCTTCGATCGCATTTTCTTCGCGAATAGCGGCGCCGAGGCCAACGAGGGCGCGATCAAGCTGGCGCGCAAGTGGGGGCGGCTGCATCGCAAGGGCGCCTACAAGATCATCACGTTCGATCACGGTTTCCATGGCCGCACGCTGGCCACGATGTCGGCGTCGGGCAAACCGGGCTGGGACAAAATGTTCGCGCCGCAGGTCGATGGCTTCCCCAAGGCGGACCTGAATGATCTGGATTCGGTGCGTGCGCTGATCGACGATCAGACGGTCGCGGTGATGCTGGAACCGGTGCAGGGTGAGGGGGGCGTGATTCCCGCCACGGTGGAATTCCTGAAGGCTTTGCGCAAGCTGACCGACGAGGCGGGGTTATTGCTGATTGTCGATGAGGTGCAGACGGGGATGGGGCGCACGGGCAAGCTGTTCGCCTACGAGCACGCGGGTATCGTGCCGGACATCATGACGCTGGGCAAAGGTATTGGGGCGGGCGTGCCGCTGGCGGCGCTGTGCGCGCGCGAAGACGTGTCGTGTTTCCAGCCGGGTGACCAGGGTGGGACGTACAACGGGAATCCGTTGATGACGGCGGCGGGAGTGGCGGTGTTCGATGTGCTGACCGCGCCGGGTTTCATGGCATCGGTGAATGACCGTGCGAAGCAGTTGTCGGAGGGGTTGCTGGCGTTGTCGGCGAA
>DASTNK010000167.1:0-8864 GCA_035720945.1 Burkholderiaceae bacterium | reverse complement strand
TGATTCCACGATGAGCCGGTACATCCAGCCGGCGGAGCCGGTGTACCACGTCCAGCCCCCCCGACCGGTGTGCGGTGCCTGGGCGTAGACGTCGGCGGCCATCACGTAGGGTTCCACTTTATAGAGCTCGACCTCGTCGCGGGTGCGGGTGTGATTGACCGGATTGATGGCGTCCAGCAGTTCCCAGGCGGTGTCGTGCCGGCCCATTTCGGCGAAGGCCATGATGGTCCAGATGGCGGCATGCGTGTACTGCCCGCCGTTCTCGCGCACGCCCGGGACATAGCCCTGGATGTAGCCGGGGTCCAGGCCGTCACCGTTGAACGGTGGATCGAGCAATTGGATCAAGCGCTGGCCGCGCCGCACGAGTTGCTCTTCGACGGCCCGCATGGCGCTGGCCGCGCGCGTGGTGTCGCCCGCGCCGGACAGCACGGCCCAGCTTTGTGAAATGGCATCGATGCGGCATTCGTTATTGTCGCGCGAGCCCAGCGGGGTGCCGTCGTCGAAGTAGGCACGTCGGTACCACTCACCGTCCCAACCGGTTTTTTCAATGCGCGCGCCCAGGCTCGCCGCCTGCTCGCGGCATTTACCGGCGAATGCCGCGTCGCCGCGGGCCTGCGCGATGCGCGCGAAGTCGTTCAGCACCTTGAACAGGAAGAAGCCCAGCCAGACGCTTTCCCCCTTGCCCTGATGGCCGACCTTGTCCATGCCATCGTTCCAGTCGCACGAACCCATGAGCGGCAGGCCGTGCGCGCCGAATCTCAGTCCGTGTTCGATGGCCCGTGCGCAGTGGTCGTAGAGACTGGCGGACTGGCCGGATCGCATCGGCAGGTCGTAGTAGGAATCCTCATGAGGCTCCACCGCCCGACCCTCGAGGAATGGAATGCGTTCGTCCAGCACGCCGGCGTCATCGGTCACCGTGACATAGCGCGACACCGCCAGCGGCAGCCACAGATAATCGTCGGAGCAGTGTGTGCGCACGCCCCGATCGGTTGGCGGGTGCCACCAATGCTGCACGTCGCCCTCGACGAACTGATGGGCGGCGCAACGCAGCAGGTGTTCGCGCACCTGTCCCGGGTCGATGTGCACCAGCGCCATGGCGTCCTGCAACTGATCCCGGAAGCCGTAGGCGCCGCCCGATTGATAAAAGCCGCTGCGCGCCCAAAGCCGGCAGGCCATGGTCTGGTACACCAGCCAGCCGTTGGCGAGCACGTCCAGCGCCGGGTCGGGCGTTCGCACCTGGACGGTGTCCGTGGTCTGCCGCCAGTATTGCCGAACCCGATCGAGTTGCGTGCGCGCGTTGTCGCCGTCGCGCAGGTGCGTGATGTGCCGGGTGTCTTGGCCAGGGGCCAGCGCGCCCAGTACGAATATGACCTCGCGTGTCTGGCCCGGCACCAGTTCGATCGGCACCTGGATGGCGGCGCAGGGGTCCAGCGCCGCGCCCAGCCTGCCCGACAGGCGGACATGGCGCAAGGCGTCGGGGCTGGCCAGTGATCCGTTGCGGCCGATGAATTCACTGCGATCGCCCGTGACCGTGCGTGTCGCCGCATCGGTGTCGAAGAACGCGGTGCGGTTGTGGAACTCGTTGTTGAAGCGGTTGCGCGCCAGGATGGCTTCGCTGCCCGCATCGGCCTCTGTGACCACGTGCAGGGCGGTCTTCTCCGCTTGGTCGCCCAGTACCCATTGAACGTAGCCCGTGGCCGACAGCGACCGGGTTTCTTCGGTGTCGTTGCGGATGGTCAGGATGGCGTACTTGACCGGTGTGTCGAGCGCCACGAACAGGGTCAGCTCGGACCAGATGCCTTGTTCGGTGTGTTCGAAGACGCTGTAGCCCAGCCCGTGGCGCGCGACGTACGGGCCAGCGCCCGGGGCGGGCAGTGGTGTGGGCGACCAGACATGTCCCGAACCGTCGTCGCGCAGATAGAACGCCTCGCCACCGCTGTCCGACACCGGGTCGTTGTGCCACGGGGTGAGCCGGAACTCGTGTGCGTTTTCATACCAGGTATAGGATGGGCCGTTGTGGGACACCACACTGCCCAGCATCGGATTGGCGAGCACGTTCACCCACGGCACGGGCGGCGCGCGGCCGGCGTCGGTCGTGATCACGTACTCGCGTCCGTCCGGGCTGAATCCGCCCAGGCCATTGGGAAGAAGCAGGTCGGCGCGGGGCGCCTCGATGGTCGCCGCGCCGCGCATCGGCGTTTTGGGATTCAGCGGCGGGACGCGTGATTCGGGCGGAGTGCGGCGCGCGATCTGTTCGGCCAGGGTGCCGCGATCGTCCGACAATATCAGGCGTGCGACGGACTGCAATAGTATGCGGTCGTCGTCGGGGATCTGTTCGGCCATGCGCACATAGATTCCACCCGGTCGGTCGATGGTCTGGGCCTCGACGCCGGAGGCGATGAGGCCCAGGATGTCGTCTTGTAGTTGCTGGCGATAGCTGGCGTGGTCCTCGTTCCAGATGACCAGGTCCACCGCCAGGCCCTTGGTGCGCCAGTAGGCGTGGGCCTGGATCAACTGGCGCGCGAGCCCGATGTTCTCGGCGCTTTGCAGGCGCAGAAGGACGATGGGCAGGTCGCCCGATATGCCGTAGCCCCAGAGTCCGGATTGCTGGCGTCCGTTCTGGGCCAGCAATCGGGGGTCGGCGCGCAAGCGGGTGTTCGCATACACGATCGCGCCGGCCATCTGGCTGAACAATCGCGCGTCGGCGTCGGTGGCGTTCAATTGGCGCAGCACGACATGGTTGTGCGTCCAGGCCAGTTCGAAGACCCGGTCGGCCAGATAGCGATCCTGGTACTTGTCGATGAGCCGCAGGGCGCCTGAGCGTGAGTCCGCCACGCCCAGGACGACATCCACCACCGCCTGCTGGCCGGGTTCGAGCGTGATCAGGCAGCGTGCCGCGGCGATGGGGTCGAGCACCGCGCCGTGGGTGCCGGACAATGCTTCGCGGCTGAGCATGGCGCGCGGGGCGATGGGCGTGGCGCCCGGGCCGATGAACCGTGCCCGGTCGGTTTCGAAGGACATCGGCCCATCCGCCGTGCCATGGGTGGTCATCAGATGCAGCATCCAGGGCGGTTTCTCGTCGCGCGAGCGCGGTCGGCGGTTGCCCAGGATGGCGTGGCGCTCTTCCAGGATCTCGGTCTGCACGAACAGCTTGCCGAAGGCGGGATGGGCGTTGTCGGCGGCGGCGGGCGCGAGCACGATCTCCGCGTAGCTGGTCACGTCCAGTGTGCGGCGCACGCGTGACCGGTTGGTGATGCGGGTGCGCCGCAGTTCGATGTCGTCCTCGGGTGAAACGACGATCTCGGTATGCATCTCCACGCCGTGGTCCGTGCGGCGGAATTCGGCGCGATCCTCGGAGAAAATCACTTCATAGCGATCGGGTTCCCGCCGCGTCGGGTGATACGTGGTGGACCAGAACTCACCGTCGGTCAGGTCACGCACGTAGCAGAACACGCCCCAGTGATCGCGGGTGGGATCCTCGCGCCAGCGCGTGACGGCCAGATCCCGCCATACGCTGGACCCGCCGCCGGAGTTGGTGAGCATGACATGGTAGCGTCCGTTGGAGAGCAGTTGGACTTCGGGGCGCCGCGTGCGGGCGCGATCCAGCACACGCACAGGCAATTCCTGCAGGCTGGCGGCGAGGCGGGCGTCCGACGTTTCGACGATGTTGACGTACGAAACCGTGGCGCGGGGGATGCGTTCCTGCAGCAGCAGGATGGCGGACTGGAACAATGGGTTGGCCATGAAGCGCCGTTGCATGGGCTGATCGAGCAGAACACTGGCCAGCGACAGAAAGCCCATGCCTTGGTGATGCGCCATGAATGACTTGACGACCGCCATCGACTTGCCGCGCGGCAGACGCGCCGGGGTATAGTCCACCGCCTCATAGAACCCGTGGGGGCTGTCGAAGCCCATGGTGGCCATTTTCCGCAGGTTCTCACAGGCCGCGCCGGGTTCGACCATCAACGCCAGCATCGACGCGTAGGGCGCGATGACGAGGTCATCGCTCAGACCCCGCTTGAGTCCGAGGCCCGGCACGCCAAAGGCCCGGTATTGATAGTTCAGGCTGGCATCGAAGGTGTAGAACGCCGATTCGGACAGGCCCCATGGCACGCCGCGTTGATGGCCGTATTCGATCTGGCGCCGGACCACGGCGTGGCATGTCTGGTCCAGCAGTGTGTTCGGGTAGCTGGGCATGACCAGCATGGGCATCAGGTACTCGAACATCGAGCCGCTCCACGACAGCAGGGTGGGCTCTCCCGCGGACAAGGTGAGGCGGCGGCTCAGGGCGAACCAGTTTTCCTGTGGCAATTGATTCTGTGCGATGGCGACGAAACTGCACAGACGCGCTTCCGACGCCAGCAGGTCGTAGTAGCTGGGGTCGAGCCGGCCGTCGGTGGCGTTGTAGCCGATGGCGAGCAACCGGGTCGTCTTGTTGTACAGGAAGGTGTAGTCCATGAGCGCGAGTTCGACGGCACGCGCCGCCAGGTTCCGCGCCAGGGCGATCCGGTCCGCCGCCTCGCGGCTGGCCTGGGCCAGTCGACGTGCCAGATCGGCCCGCGCCTCATCGCCGTGGATGTCGATCTCTTGCAGGGCAGGGTCGAGGTTGGCCAATTCCCTGAACGTGGGGATGCCGCGTGGCAATCCCGGTGGCGCGTTGGCGGATGGACCCGCCTCGTCGAGACTCCAGGGCGCCAGGGCGATGAGGTCGTCGCTCGCGTCCCGGCACTGGCGCCGCAGCAATAGCGCCCACTCGTGTGGCGATGAGCCGGCCGTCACGGTCGGATCGTGGATGAACGCGTCGATGTGTCCGGTCAGGTGGCGCAGCAGGAGAAGCACTTGGCGCGCGCCGCCAGGCAGCGCGCGATCAGCGGGCAGGGCGTGGCGGAACTCGATGAGCGCGGCGTGCAGGCCCGCGTCCGAGGTGTCGCACAGCACGTCGAACGTATCGGCGATACCCCGCAGCAGATGGGGATGGATGACAGGCTCGTCGGCCATCGCCAGCAGGCCGGGTTCCAGCGTCATCAGGTGGCCGGCCAGGTTCCCGCTGTCGACCGTGGAGATGTAGCGAGGATGGAGCGGCGTGAGCAGCTGGGTGTCATACCAGTTGAAGAAATGGCCACGGTGGCGTTCCAGGCTTTCCATGGCGGCCAGCGTCTTGTCCAGGCGTTCCAGGCACTGGCCGGCCGGAATGTACCCGAAGTCGCGGGCCGCCAGTGTGGCCAGCAGCGCAAGCCCCATGTTGGTGGGTGACGTGCGGTGCGCGACCGTGTTGACTGGGTCTTCCTGAACGTTGTCGGGCGGCAGCCAATTGTCGTCCGGGCCAAGGTGGGCGTCGAAGAATGCCCAGGTCCTTCGCGCCAGGCCTTGGAGGAATGCATGCTGCGCATCCGAGAGCCGGGGTTCTTCGCGCGGCAGCGGGAGGCTCAGCCACCATGACAAGGCCGGGGCGATCAGCCATAGCCACAGAAATGGCACGGCGATCCAGAGCCTGGGTGGGTCCGTCACGCCCAGGATGATGGCCATGGCCACCGATACCACCGGACTGACGGCCATATGGCGGTAGGAATCCACCAGTCGGTTGCCGTGCCCCGCGCCGGCCTGGCTCGACGGCACCCATTGAAGCAGATGGCGATGCGACACGGTCAGGCGCCACAGGCTGCGGTAGATAGCGTCCAGGCTCAGCGCGGCGTCGTACGGCAGGAATGCCAGGGTCAGGAACGCCTGGGCCAGGCGTTGCCGTGTCGCGCGCAACGCGAGCGGAAGGTGCTGCGCCAGCCGGATCTGGCCGGGCTTCCTGGCCAGATCCAGCAGTGAGGCCAGAATGGCCGGCAGAAACAGGACGGCCAGCGCGGCGCCGGTCCACAGCCAGGGCGCGGGCAGCAGCGACCATCCCAGCAGTACCAGGGCAAGCAGGGCGCTCGACACCAGGCTGCGGCGCAGGTTGTCCAGTATCTTCCAGCGCGACAGGGCCGAGAGCGGGTTGCGGCGGCCGAACGCGCGGCCCAGCCGCGTGCGCGTGTCCGGCACGCGCGAAAACAACCAGGACACGATCTGCCAGTCGCCGCGGATCCATCGGTGCCGCCGGCGCATATCGTCGAGATAACGGGTGGGGTATTCCTCATGCAATTGCACGTCGGAGATCAGACCGCTGCGGGCATAGCAGCCTTCCAGCAGATCGTGGCTCAGGATGCGGTTCTCCGGCAGGCGTCCGGCGAGTGCTTGTTCGAAGGCCCGCACGTCGTAAATGCCTTTCCCTGTGAACGAGCCTTCGCCGAATACGTCCTGGTACACGTCGGACACGGTGCGCGTGTAGGGGTCGATGCCGGATTCGTCGCTGTACAGATTGCCGTAGCGCGATGCGCCGGAACCCGCCAGGCTGGTGGCGACGCGTGGCTGCAATATGCCGTAGCCACGAATCACGCAGTGTGTGGTGGTGTCGATGACGGGGCGGTTCAATGGGTGCGCCATGGTGGCCACGAATCGTCTCGCCGAATCCCGTTCCAGACGCGTGTCGGTGTCCAGGGTGATCACGTACCTCACGCGATCCAGGCCGGTGGTGTCGCCCGCGATCATGGAGAACGGGTTCCGGTGTCCGCCGCACAGGAATGCGTTCAGGTCGCCGAGTTTTCCGCGCTTGCGTTCGTGGCCGATCCAGGCGCCTTCCGTGGCATTCCACTGTCGTGGCCGATGCAGCAGCAGGAAGATGTCGCCATCGGTGTCGTCCGCCTCGGGGTTCGAGGCGTATTTCCGATTGAGCCGTTCGATGCCACGGCAGGCGCAGGCGACCAGTGCCTGATCGGTATCGGTGGTCTCGGTGGCCGCGTCAGCCAGGTCGGTGAGCAGACAGAAGCGGATATTGCCGTCGCGATTGGCCAGGTACCGCACCTCCAGCGCATCGCACAGGTCTTCGATGTTCCGTGGCGTGAAGAGCATGGTCGGCACGACCACGAGCGTGGCGTACTCGTCGGGGACCCCCCGGGTGAAATCCATGCGGGGCAGCGACTCGGGTGTTTCGCGTAGCGTCACCAGCCAATTCACGATCGAGATGGCCAGCTGACTGCCAGAGATCGCCAGCAGCACGCCCGATCCGGCCAACGCCCAGCCCGCCATGCCGTCGCCGGCTCCCAGTTGCAACAGCCCCGCGCAGAACAGCGCGGTGAGGAGGGTCACGGGACCCAGGTAGCACAGGAGCGGGACTTTGTCGCCGAACCGCCGCAGGCGCCGCAACCATGATAATCGTACGTCGATGGCCGCTTCCAGGCTGGGCAAGCCCGCATCGACCAGGTAGTAGCCCACGTGCGCACGCGCGTCGCCGGCTCCGAATTCGTCCAGACCGCGTTGTGCGAGATCGATCGCGGCCCGCGCGACATCGGCTTCGGGCGAGTCGGCTTGACGGCTGAGGCGCTCGACGATGTGGCGGTAGCGGTCTCGTGTCGCGAAGTCCATGCGGACGTAGGTATCAGACGGATCGCATCGCAATGTCTGTTCGACCTGGCTCATGGCTTCCACGAAATCGCGCCAGTCCACGGACGTCAGCAGGCGCAGGCTGCCGATGCTGTTGCTGACTGAGACCTGGTCGGCCGCCTGCTGCTGGTTCTCGGCCTGGATCAACGTCTCGATGGTCAGTCCGGCTTCAGACAGGTGCTGTGCCAGCCAGGTCAGCGCCAGCATGAGCGATGGGCCCTGGCCGTGCAGCCGCCGGGCCAGTTCCGCCACGAACGCTCCCGCCATGGGCGGGTCGGAACGCGCCATGTCTGCCACCTGCAGGATCAGGCTGGCGGGATCCTTGTCCACCGCTTCCACCATCCTGTCCACCCATTTGTCGGCTTGATCGCGGTGCCCGCGGCTAGTGGCCAGGCGCGCGGCCACGCGCCGCAGATTCTCGATCAATGCCAGGCGCAGCATGATGGGGATGGCCCACAACTCGCCCAGCGTCAGGGTGGTGACTTGCTGGTAGGCCGTCACGAAGCGACTCAAGCCCTCCGTGTCGATCCGGCCGTCACCGTGCGAGATCACCTCGAGGGCGATGTCATAGACGCGCGGAAAATCCGCCGACTGGCCTTTTTCCAGCCTTGGCAATTCCTTGCTGTAGTTCTTGGGCAAGTGCTGGCGGGCGATGCGGATTTGTTCTTCTATCAGGTAGAAGTTGTCCAGCATCCATTCATCGGCCGGCGTGATCTGGCGCCCGGAGCGTGTCGCCTCGCGCAGCAGCGCGCAGGCGCCGATCAGGGCCGACTCGTTGCCGGCCAGTCGTTCGAGCAGGCGATTGGATGTGCTGTGGCCGCTGAGCTGGTGCGCGTTGGCGAGCACCCGGCCGTGCCGCTCCATTTGCAACGCGCTGAACAGTTCCGCCCGCAGCGGCGGCTCTTCGATGTCACGCGTGTGCGCCGCGGGCATTTCGAACCACCGTGATACCTTGAGCACGGCCAGCCCAGACGCGAGGGTTCTGATGAAATCAGGCAATACGGCTTCCTTTTCGGCGGCGCCCCAGAGCGCGGTCCCGTGGAGACGTGTTCGTTTCGGGTGCTTCGGAGGGCGGGCCGACTCAAATGGAGCATTGCCTGTACAGGGTACATCCAAACGGCGCGGCGGTGGCGCCGGCCCGTGGCCTACTCAGCGCGCGTCGTCCGAGTGGATGTCCAGCGCTTCCAGAAAACGCGACACCATGTTGTAGGCGCCGATGGTTGCCGTGAGTTCGACAAGTTCGCGCGGGTTGAAGTGGCGGCGCACCGCCTGGAATGTTTCCGCCGGCACCTTCACATTGCGTGTCATGGCGTCGGTATAGCCCAGCACCGCGCGTTCGCGGTCATTGAACAAGGGTGAGGCTTCCCATTCGCCCAGCGCATCGAGCTGGGCCTGGG
>DASTNK010000166.1:0-20369 GCA_035720945.1 Burkholderiaceae bacterium | reverse complement strand
CGCACCGCGGTGGCCGTGGAGGCGCCGGCCTTCTTGATGGCCAGGGCCACCAGCATGGTCGAATCGTAGGCGTAGCTGCCGAACACGCTGGTGGGCGCCTCACCGAAAGCCTTGTGATACGCGGCCGAGTAGGCGTCGTAGGCGGGGCCCGCCGAACCGGGCTCCAGTCCTTTGATCCCTTCGCCAATCTGGGGTGTCTTCTGAATGTCGGTGATCCAGAGCGAGGGGTAGTCGGCATACCAGTTCTTGGACACCGGTATCCCTTGCTGGTAGGCTTGCTGCAGCATCAGGCGGGCATCCGCGCCATAGGCGGTGAAGAGCACTGCGCCCGGGTGCTGGGACACGGTGCGGCGAAGATCCGCGTTGTAGTCCGATTTACCCTGGTCGTAGCGGACTTTTGTCGCGCATGCGCCTGCTTCTTTACTATCCAGCTCTTTGCAGGATTGGATTTCCATGCCCACGCCGAACGGGTTGTTGGCCACCAGGCTGGCGAAGGTCTTGGCCCCCGAGTCTTCCCGTGCGAAATCGGCGATGGCCTTGCCCATCAGGTCGTCCAGGCCCATGGCGCTGAACAGATAGGGGCCGATCTTGCGCAGTTCGGGCGAGGTCGACGACGAGCAGATTTCAACGACCTTCGATTGCTGGGCGAACTGGCCGGTGGGGACGCAAACGCCGCTGGACAGAATGCCCAGGATCACGGGGACCTTGTTGACGTTGACCAGTTTGCGCATGGCATCCAGCGCAGAGGCGGGCCGCGATTCGGTGTCCTCGATGATGAGCTTGATCTTGCCGCCCAGCTCCTTGGGGCCAACCTCTATCGTGCCGCCGTTCGTCTGGGGGATCGCATGGCCTTTGTTGATCTGGTCGACAGCCAGTTGTATGCCGCGCGAAATGTCCTTGCCCTGGATGGCGTTGGTTCCCGTGAGCGGCACGAGCACGCCGATGTCGATGTCGGCGGCCGAGGCGGGGGCGGCCACGCCGGCAAGGAACAACGCTGTTGCCGCGCTCGCTGCGACGTGGATGAGATGCTTTTTCATGGTGTCTACCTCCATACTGGTTCTTGGTGATCAAACAACCGCCTGCGTGGGGATCCGCGGGGCGGCACACTAACTCTTGGCGGCGCCAAGATAAGCCTCACGAATTTTTTCGTCCGCCAGAATCTGGCTGGCGGGACCTTCAAAGGCGTTCCGCCCATCGGCCATTACGATTCCGGTGGTGGAGGCCCGCAATGAGAGTTCGGCGTTCTGTTCAACGATCAGCACCGTGCGTCCGTGACGGTTGATTTCCTGGATCTTCTCGAACACCTCGGCGGCGATGCGCGGCGACAGCGCCGCGGTGGGCTCGTCCAGGAACAGCAGGCGCGGGTCGGTCATGAGCGCCCGGGCGAGGGCCAGCATCTGCCGCTCGCCACCGCTCATGGTGTTCACGCGCTGGCGGCGGCGCTCCGCCAGCCGGGGGAAGCGGTCGTACTGCTCGGCGATGCGCGTCGCCAATACCTCGCGCGTCAGCGTATACCCGCCCATCTTGAGGTTCTCCTCGACGGAAAGGGATGGGAACACGTTATCCAGTTGTGGCACAAAGGCGATTCCCCTGGAGACCCGGAGATGGGTCGACAGGGTCGTGACATCGTTGCCATCAAAACGCACCCGGCCGGCGCGGGGTATCAGATATCCCATCAAGGCCTTGAGCAATGTCGATTTGCCAGCCCCGTTGGGGCCGATGATGGTGGAGATTTGCCCTTCTGTGATGTCCAGGTGGACGCCGTGCAGGATCTCCGTATCGCCATATCCCGCCACCAGATCTTCAACTTGAAGTATTCCCATGCGTTCATCCATGTGGTGCGGGCATCGCTGCCGACGCCCCAGGCGTGTGGTCAATCTGGCCACCCGCCGCGATGTAGGCGCGCAAGACATCTTCGCGCGCCAGGACTGCTTCTACCGGGCCTTCCGCCAGAACGTGTCCCATGTCGAGGACACAGACGGTGTCGCACAGCTCGCGGATCACCGTCATGTTGTGCTCGATGATGAGAAAGGTTTCGCCGTCCGCCCGCAGTTTCTTGATGACGTCGACGATATCGTCGATCAGCCTTGGGTTGACCCCCGCCACGGGCTCATCAAGCAAGATGAGCTTGGGGTGGGCCATCAGGATCTGCACGAGCGCAAGCAGTTTCTTCTGGCCGCCCGACAACCCGCCCGCCAGCTCGTTGGCGTGATCTTGCAATTTCACCATCTCCAGAAGATGCCAGGCGCGTTCCATGTTGCGTTGCTCTTCGCGGCGAACCGCCCCCGGGTGCAGCGCGGCCATGAGCATCCGTTCGCCTAACTGCTGGGGGGCGCCCAGCAGCATGTTTTCCATGACGGTCATGCGCTGGGGATTGAGCGTGATCTGGAATGTGCGGCATAGGCCAAGGCGCGCGATTTTGTATGGTTCCTTTCCTTCGACCGCGGCGCCGTCGAACCGGATCCGTCCCGAGGTGGGCTTGAGAAAGCCGGTCATGATGTTGACCAGGGTGGTCTTGCCGGATCCATTCGGGCCGATCAGGCCGGTGATTTTGCCTTCTTCCGCCGTGAGTGATACGTCGTTCAGGGCGATCAGACCCCCGAAGTGGCGGGAGACGCTGTCGACTTCAAGCAACATGGCGTTCTCCCGAATGGCGCCTGTCCGGTGGCCCGCCCCGGCGGCTGTAGCGGCGTTTGCGCTCGGGTACCAAGCCGCGCGGCAAATACAGGATGACCAAGAGGATCAGTACGCCGATCAGCACCATGCGCAGCGCCGCCACGGTGGACGAATACTCGGCCGGCACCTGAATGAAGCGCGTGGAGTTGTAGATCAGCTCGACGAGCAGTGTCCCGACCAGTGCGCCGAGATTGTTGCCGGGACCGCCCATGATCACCATGGCCCACACCAGATAGGTTTCCAGGGGCATGAAGAAGCGTGGATCGATGAAGCCCACGAAGTGCGCATACAGGCTACCGCCCGCGCCAGCCAGCGCACCGCCGATGATCAGAGACCCGATGCGTGCGCTGCGCACGTCTTTGCCCAGGGCGCGCGCGACGTCATCGCTTTCCCGTATCCCCTTGAGCACGCGCCCGAAGGGCGAGCGACCCAGCCAGGTGACCAGCAGGTACGCCGCCACGACGCACACCACCACCAGCGCCAGATAGAAGTACCCGTACTGCGTGGCCGTGAAGTGGTTCCGCCAGGGGGCCGGGATGTTGGTGATGCCGTAGGACGCCCCCACATAGTCGCTGCCCAGGTTGGTGTTCAGGAAGATGATGCGGATGAGTTCGGCCGCGGCCAGCGTGGCGATGGCCCAGTAGTCTTGGCGCAGGTCACCAATGGGCAGGGCCATCAGGGCGCCGAGGACTCCGCCCCCGACGATGGCCAGGATGAAGCCGACCCACACCGGCCAGCCCAGAATGGCGGTCGCGATGCTGGAGACATAGGCGCCGACCATGAAGAACGCCACCTGGCCGAAGTTGATCAAGCCCGTCTGGCCATACTGAAAACTCAGGCTCAGGCTCAAGAGGCCGTAGATGCCGACAATAGTCAACAGATAGACAAGGAAATTGATCATCAGGCGCGCCTCCCCAGCAGCCCTCGTGGACGAAAAAGCAGGATCAGGATCAGAATGACGAACGAGATGCCCGTCTTGTACCCGACGGGGATGTAGAGCGCATTCGCGTTGCCCAGTCCCAGCAGATGGGTCGCCGGCGCCCAGTTGATGGCCAAGCCGATGTTCTCGGCGAATGCCACGATGCACGCACCGAGCACCGCGCCGTAGACGTTCCCAATGCCACCCACGATGGCCGCGGCGAACACGGCGACCATGATCTCGAATCCCATGCCGGGTTCCACCTGCGAGACCAAGCCCAGCATGATCCCGCCCAATGCGCCCAGCGCGGCGCCGATGAACCAGACAATGTGGATGATGCGCTCCGAGAAAATGCCGCTGGCCTCTGTGAGCTGCGGGTTGTCGGCGGTCGCGCGCATCGCCATGCCCAGCTTGGTGCGTGTGAGCAGCAAGTGGAACGCCAGCATGGACAGCACGGCGGCAACGATGACCGCCGCGCCGGCGGGCGTGAGCCGACCGTCGAGAATGATCCAGGGGCGTGTCAAGGGAAGAGGGTAGGCGCGGGCACCCGCGCCCCAAATGGCCTGCACGCCATACTGCATGACCATGCCCAGGCCGAACGATGCGATCATCAGAATGGCTGGCGGGCTATTGCGCAACTTCGAGAAGATGAGGCGGTCGCTGAGGATGCCCAGCCCACCGGTCACGACACAGGCAACGAGAGCCCCAGCCAGGATCGCCCAGCCGGGCGGCAGGGGCAGGACCACGCTGGTCGCCAGGGTGATGAATGCCCCGATCGTGCCAAACTGCACATGAGCGAAGCTGGCGAACCGGAGAATCTCGTAGACCATGGTCAGGCCCACGGCGATCAGAGCCAGCTCGGACGCCCTGGTCAAGCTGTCGATGATGACTTGGAACAAGGCTGTCCTCCTGTGGTTGTCCGGTGAGGGCGAGGTTATTGGGGGTCGCGCCCCAGGTTTGGCGTAGTGCTGACCCAAAGCACTTCGGCGTCCTGGTCGCTTAGGCTGATGACTCGGTGGCGCATGCGGCTATCGATGTAGAAACCCTCGCCCGCCTTCAGCGCGACGGGTTGGTAGAACTCGGTGTGCAGTTCAATTTCACCGTACAGCACATAAGCGAATTCTTCGCCTTCGTGGCGGCTCCAGCCTTCGTCACCCTGCGTATGGTGCTTCTTGATGCGCGACACAAACGGCATCATGCGCTTGTCGGCCAGTTGCGAGAACAGCAACCGATGGCGGTAGAGCGGCGTGTCGTGGGCTTCGCCGCTGTCGACGTGTTCGATGCTGCGTCGGCCAGCCCCCATGTGGGACTGGGCGTTGACGAAGAGCTCCGCGACATCCACGTTCAGGCCGTGCGCCAGGCGCAACAGGACGTCATAGGTTGGCGACAACAGGCAGTTTTCGATCTTGGACAGCGTGGGCGTGGAAATCCCGCTGATCGCGGTCACCTGACCTTGGGTAAGCCCACGTTGTTGTCGCAGGGATTTCAAGCGTTCCGCCAACGCCGAGCGCTGTGCCAGCGCCAGGCGTTCATCGAGCTCGGTTTCCGCAGGGGTGATGCTTGCTTTCATGCGATGATGGGCAAGGCCGGACTGCAGCGCCACGTGGGTGGAAAACAGGATCTATTGTGAGTTCAAATTTTTCCAAATTCCGTAGGTATTTTCCCGATAAGAAAATAGTTTTCGAGAATATTGCCTATAGGTGGCGTGACGCGCTAGTCTTGTGTTGGCACAGCAAGTGTTGCCTTATGTGCTTGTCATTAGTCTGGAGATCCTCTGAACAAGTCACCATGCCTTGAAAGCCTTGGTGGCAAAGTCTGACAGGCGGCTCAGCAGAGGATGACCACTTTCAGGGGGATCCAATGGCTGCATCAGCTGGAGAAATAAAGAATATCTTCGTCTTGCTCCTGGAGAACCGGTCCTTTGATCACATGCTCGGATTTTCCGGGATCACGGGCACGCAAGCAGGAACGAATCCACCTGTCGCAACCTCTTTGGAAGGTCTAACCAAGTCGGAGCACAATGGCTACCTCGGTGCGAGGTACGTTGTCGGGCAGCCGTTTCACGAGCCAGTTGCGGTCGACCCAGCACACGAGTTTCTCGACGTGCTCGAGCAGCTCTGCGGAACGCAGGCGATCTACGAAAGGGGGCAACCCTATCCCAAGATCAACAACAGTGGCTTCGTCAGCGACTATGCCCGGTCACACACCAAGGAAGAGGGCGGCGCGGTGGGGAATTTCGGCCAGATCATGGACGGTTTTGCCGCCGATCAACTGCCGGTGCTCAACACTCTGGCCAAGAGTTTCGCCGTTTGTGACGGCTGGCACGCCTCTCTGCCGGGACCCACTTTCCCCAATCGACTCTTTGCCATGGGGGCTTCGTCCAATGGGTTGGACCACAGCCCTGCAAGCCTCGAGTTGCTGACCTGGGAGGGGTTGGATGGGTTCTCGTACGTCAATGGTTCCATTTTCGATGCTCTGAGCACGAAGTTCGGAAGCGAAGCATGGAGGATTTACGCAGGGAACCAGTTCCCCCTGGTGTGCGCTTTGAAAGGCATCAGCACATTTGACGTGCATTCTGTCGACGATTTGGCTGCTGACCTCAAAGGAGGAGCGTATCCCTACCGCCTGACCTGGATCGAACCAGACTATGGTGACATGGTCTCCGGAACGTTCCGGGGCGGCACCTCCCAGCATCCGATGGATAACGCAGCGGGCGGCGAAAACTTGATCAAGCGGGTGTACGAAGCAATTAAGGAGTCACCACTTTGGGAATCCAGTCTGTTGATCATTTCATGGGATGAACACGGCGGATTTTACGATCATATTCCTCCAGGAAAGGCCGTAGCCCCAGGCGATACCAAACCAGGTTCGACGTATAACCAGTACGGATTCGATTTCACCCAATTGGGGGTTCGGGTCCCTGCTGTCGTCATCTCTCCCCGCATTCCGGCAGGAACAATTGACCACCGGGCATACGACCACAGTTCAATCCCAAAGACCATCGAAAAAATCTTCGAATTGCCCTCCTTGACTAAACGTGATGCAGCAGCGAACTCGGTCGACACCCTACTGACACTTCCGGAGCCCAGGAAAGATGCGCCAGATATGCTCCCGTTGACTAACACGAGAGGTGATGGGGAAGACCGGCCGATCCCACTGCCTGGCAACGGATCCGCAGAGAGGGGGAACTTGCCGCTGTTCCTCCATATCGCCATGCGCCACGAGTTCGCGGTTTCCGACTCGCGAAAGCGGGCTGCCATCGTGCATCGGGCGCAATCGATAAAGACGCAGGCACAGGCCGCTCAATATCTTTCGGAAATTGATCATCGTGTCACGATGGCAAAGCGGCGTGCGGCGGCTGTGAAGACGGGCCATTGAAAAGAAAAACCGCGCCTTCACTTGAACTGACCCCAAGAAATTGAACAGCTAAACTGGGCGGCTAAACCGATGAGGGCTGGATTCTGTACTGAACAGCACTCACCCCCTTTAGTTTGATCTAGATACGGCCATGATCGCAGTAGCCGAGGTATTCGCGGATAGTCATCACGCGGCCTTCGATCGATCTCCATTCCCTTCGATGCCATCGATATCATCGGCGCGCGTCAGGCTCCGCTCTCGGTGTCCACGGCGGCTTTCCACGCCGCGTATGGAGAGTTACTGCCGCGCGTTTTGGGCCAGCAAGGACTTTGCAACGATCAACTTTCCCAGCAGATCGATCCTCGGAAGGGGCAACGCGGGTTGCATGGCTGCGGCGACGCGCACGATCTCCAAGTTCAAGTACTGCATTTCGGTCTGCCTGCCACGTCGAATGTCCTGCAACGTCGAGATTGGTTGACCACTGGATCGATCGCTGATCGCGGCGATCTGATCCATCAGTTCGCGTTCGTCCAGGTCCATGTCGAGTCGCTTCGTTACCATGAGGCACTCTCTGACCAGTTGTCTGGCCAGGCTTGCCGTGGCGGCATCTCGAACAAACACGCCGTTGTCGACGTCAAGCAGGGGGCAGATAGAGTTGAAGACGGCGTTGATGATGGCCTTCTTCCATGTTTCTCGTTGTATGTCACCCTCGGCGCGCAACGGGAACTCGTCGGTGGACAGCTCCTTGACACACTCCATCAAGCCTGCATCGGTTCCTCTGGCGATACCCACCGGAGAAGAAGTCACGGGGCGGAAAGCGAACGCATGTCCGGAGCTGGCCCGGCTGGTGGCGTACAGGACACACCGATAGATCTGGGACGTCGAGGCATCGAGAAAAGGCTCTTCGACACCGATGCCGTTTTGCATGATAACGATGGGGCCAGTGGCCCCCTTCTCATGCAGCATTCGTGCGATTCCATGGTTGGCGTGCGACTTGGCCGCTATGACAATTAACCCGTCAAGGCGTGTCAACCGAGTCAGGGAGATCGTGTCGACGACCACGCTGATGTTGTTGCTGCCATTGTCCACACTGACAGTAATTGTGCTCTTTGGCACGTCGTCCACGCTCGTCCGCACTGCAACAGCGTGTCTGCCCGCATGTGTCAGATACGCTGCCAGCGGCAAGCCAATCGCTCCAGAACCCAGGATGTAGATCGCTCCGTGTGGTTGCATGTGGCCCTCCCGTCAATGGTTGTGAACGGCTGATTTGCTGTGAGGCGCCGTGACCTCGGCCGGGCGCGGGCCGTGCGACAGTTCGACGGCATGATTGTATGTACGGCCGTGAACTCCGGCATCCGACACGTTCCAGACGAAGATGAGTCGCACTCGTCACCCTTGTGACTCTATACCCCGCCGGACTTGGGCGCCAACGAGGTTTTTTAATGACAGGCATGAGTTGAAGTAATATTTACGGATGCCGAATCGCCTGCCGCCACTCCGTGCCTTGCAGATCTTTGAAGCGGCTGCCCGGCACTTGAGTTACAGCCGCGCCGCGGACGAGCTCGCCTTGACTCAGAGCGCGGTGAGTCACCAAATCAGGGGGCTCGAAGCGTGGTTGAACAACAGGCTGTTCCGCCGAGCGGGGCGATCCATGCTCCTAACGCGTGAAGGCGAGCGTCTGTATGCCCGTGTGCATGACGGGCTGGCGTGCTTTGCCGACAGCGTGGCCGAGTTGTGTGCCGACACCCGTGCGGGAGTCCTCAATATTAGTGCCACCCCTTCGATCTCCGCTGGCTGGTTGATACCACGGCTTCCTGACTTTTACCGACGTCATCCCGAGGTGGACATCAATCTGCGTGCGACGAACGCGCTGGCCGACTTCGATCTGGAGAGCATTGACCTTGCGCTTCGCTATGGTGCGGGGATCTGGCCGGGGCTCCACGCGGAAAAGTTGCTGACCGTGGATCTCTTTCCAGTGTGCAGCCCGCACTACCGCAATGGCCGTCTACCCCGGTCGGCATCGGAGCTACTGGATACCACGCTGCTGCACTACACTTACGGCACGTCCTGGGAAGAGTGGTTCAAGTCTGCAAGCATCGCGCCGCGTGCGCCGCTGCGTGGCCCGCGCTTCGATGATTATGTTCTCGCCGTGCGAGCCGCGACCGGACGCCAAGGAATCCTGCTGGGCCGGGACACACTGGTTGCTGATGAATTGACCAGCGGGCGATTGGTTCGACCGTTGCGGGATCAACCATCCCTAAGGGTCTTTGACTACTTCATCGTGTATCCGGATGCGCTCGAGCTGTCACCCAAGGTGAAGCTGTTTCGCGACTGGTTGCTTGAACAGGCTGCCAGGCCGGCGAAGTGACGGGGCGGGAACGCTGGCCCCGGAAACCAAATAGCTTTGAATCAGAGGGAGTAGATTTCGTATGGCACACCATCGCAACCAAGTGGTCATGCTCGCCAGGCGGCCGCAGGGCAAACCTCAGCACAACGATTTCAAACTGGCTGAAACCGAGATCCCGAAGCCGGCTGACGGCGAGATGCTGATCCAGACACTGTATTTATCAGTGGATCCTGGCATGCGCGGCATGATGACCGAAGCCAAATCGTATTCACCCGGTTTCGAGGTGGGGCAACCGCTCACCGGCCGTTCTGTCGGCCGTGTCGTGATATCGCGCCATCCGCATTTCGCCGCCGGCGATTTCGTCTACGAACGCCTCCCCTGGCAGCATTACTCCATCTCCGACGGCAGCAAGGCAAAGAAGGTGGATCCCGACGTCGCGCCACTGTCGACGTATCTGGGTGTGGTTGGCGTCCCGGGATTCTGCGCCTACTTCGGGCTTAAGGAGATCGGCAAGCCGCGCGCGGGTGAAACCGTGGTGGTTTCTGGTGCTTCGGGTGCCGTCGGCATGACGGCGGCACAACTGGCAAAGCTGGAAGACTGCCGCGTGGTCGGCATAGCGGGCAGCCGCGAAAAAGTGGATTATTTGCGCAACGAGCTTGGGCTCGACGCGGCCATCAACTACCGCGCTGTCACTGACTTGCGCGCTGCGCTCAGCGACGCCTGTCCCGATGGAATCGACGTGTACTTTGACAACGTGGGAGGCGATATCACCCAGGCTGCTCTATCACTGATCAATCATCACGCGCGCATCGTCATCTGTGGGCAGACCTCGCAATACAACCACCCTTCTGAAAGTGGGCGGTTCGCGCCGGAGCTGCTGATCCAGAGAAGCGCCCTGATGCAGGGGTTCGTGGTGTACGACTACGCGGATCGCAACGACGAGGCCGTCGCTCGACTCGGTCAGCTGATCAGAGACGGCAGGCTGCACTACCGCGAAAACATCATCGAGGGGCTGGAAAACGCGCCGCAAGCATTCATCGACCTGTTCGACGGAAAAAGTTTCGGCAAGCAGCTTGTCCGACTTGCGCACGCTACGTAGTGGCGTCTTGGGCCGTCATGATGCCCACCGCGTCAAAGGCCCCGAACAACCCGCTTGAATGATTACAATTAACATTTTCGTCGACGTGAAGGTAAGGCTTCCTCGTCTTACCCGGTCAACGCATCCCTGATTCGAGAGACCTACAGCCATGTCCATATGCACACTGCGTGATCAAACAGTAGTCGTCATCGGCGGCAGTTCCGGCATGGGGTACGCCGTCGCCCAGGGTGCTCTGACCGAAGGCGCGCGAGTAGTGATCGGTTCGAGCAACCAAGCCAAGGTCGACGCCGCGACGCAGCGGTTAGGTGCCGGCGCTTCGGGCGCGGTATTGGATGTCCGCGACGAGGCCAGCGTCGCCGCCTTCTTCGACGCCCTCGAGGCCTTCGACCATCTGGTGTTCACGGCGGGGGATCAGGCGCCACACGTGCCGGCCCCGCTGTCGGAATTGGATATCGCGGCGGCGGGTGAAGGTCTGAAGGTGCGCTTTTGGGGTGCGCTGATGGCGATCAAGCATGCTCAACCGCATCTGTCGGCGCACGGGTCGATCACACTCACTGACGGCTTGCTGGCCCATATGCCGAGGAAAGGCGTTCCGCTGGCGACTGCGTTCGCCGGTGCGACAGAACACCTGGTCCGCAGTCTGGCCTTGGATTTGGCGCCGCTGCGGGTCAATTCGGTCTGCCCAGGGCCGGTGCTTACCGAACGGTTGGCACCATGGCCCGCAGAGGTGATTAACCAGATGACCGAGCGTCAGCCACTGCCCAGGGCCGCCGACCCGGCCGAGGTGGCGCAGGCCTATCTCTACCTGATGCGTGGCGGCTACACAACCGGCCAGGTACTGATTGTCGATGGCGGGCGCATGTTGGTGTGAGTATCCCGCAACGGGGCTCCGTTTGTGTCCGGAAGCGCGGCTGGGCAGCGAATTGCAACACAACCCTTTGATTGGCCGGTGGCGCCGGATCTCGCGCTCAAGCTTCATGAGGCGGAGCCCGGGACCAGCAACGGCTTCAAGCCTATCCGGACAGCCAGGCCTGTGGGTTCCACAATGACAATCGGCTATCGCAAAGCCTGGATTATCCCGGCCGGCGTGTCGACGACGACAACACCCACTTCCTCCAGGGCGCGCCGTTTCGATTGGTAGCCGCCGCGGTTTCCTATCACGATCGCCCCGGCATGGCCCATCTTTTTCCCGGGTGGCGATGCGCGGCCGGCAATGAAGGCGACGGCGGGCTTGCTTATGCCCCGCACGACCGCGGCCGCATCCTCTTCCATCGCGCCGCCGATTTCACCGACGATGACGATGGCCGCGGTACGCGCGTCATCCGCCAGGCGGCGGACAGCCTCGGCAGTCGTGGTTCCCAGCATCGGGTCACCCCCGACGCCGATGAAGGCCGACTGGCCCCGCCCCGCGCTGACGATCTCCAGGCACACCAGCGTGCCCAGGCTACCGCTGCGCGAAACCACCCCCACATCGCCCGGCTGAAAAACACGTGGATTGAAGGCGGGCATGATGCCCGCGAAGGCCGCGCCCGGCGTGACGATGCCGGCCGTGTTCGGTCCGATGATGCGCGTACCGCCGCGGCGCGCCGCGGCGTGGATGCGCATGACGTCGTGCGCCGGAATATGTTCCGTCAGCACCACCACCTGCTTGATGCCGGCATCGATCGCGTCCAGCGCCGCGTCCAGCGCCCCCGCCGGGGGCACGAACATGACCGAGCAATCCACGCCGCCCAGTTCTTGCACGGCTTCCTTCGCGGTGGCGAACACCGGCACATCACAGCACCGTTCGCCGGCATGTTTCGGGTTGACGCCCCCCACGACATTTGTGCCGTAGTCACGCATGCATTGTGTCCAGAAACGACCTTGCCGGCCAGTGATGCCCTGGACGAGCACGCGATGATGTTTCTCCAGAATCATTTGGCGACCTCCAGCGAACCAGTCGCCTCCACGGCGGCCACGATGGCATCCTCCATCCGATCGTAGGCCTCGATCCCGAGCCGGGACCTGAGGATGCGCACCGCTTCATCCTCCCCCGTGCCGTGAATCGAGAAGAACACAGGCACCTGCGGTTTCAAGGCCTCCCAAGCCTTGACAACCCCCTCCGTCATGACATCCGTGCGCGCGAACGCGCCGCAGAAGTTCACGATCAGACTCTTCACGTTCGGGTTGGCCAGCACCAGCTTCAACGCGGGCTCGGCTTTCGTGTACGCATCACCGCCAATTTCGAGAAAATTGGATGGATGCGCGCCGAAATGATCGATCACATCCATCGTCGTCATCGTCAGGCCGGCGCCGTTCGCCAACACGCCGACATTCCCCTCGAGCTCGATGAACTTGAGCCCCGCCTCCGCCCCACGCGCTTCCAGTTCAGTCTGGTGTTCAGGGGCCCGACGCCGCACGATGGCTTCCTGCCGGTACGCCGCCGAATCGTCGACCGCCAGCTTGCAGTCAAGCGCGAGCAGGCTTCCGTCCTCGAGCCGGGCCAGCGGGTTGATTTCAAGCAGCTCCGCGTCCACCTGAATGTAGGTTTCGTACAAGCGCACGAGGAACGCCGCCACGGCCTGCTTCGTTCTATTGTCGAGATCGCACCCGGACAAAGCATCGGCCACGCCGCGGCTCGACAGCCCCCGTTCGATATCCACGGGTATGCGGCATACGGCCTCAGGTCTGTCCTGCGCGATCTCCTCGATATCCATGCCGCCTTCCAGCGAGAACAGGACCAGCGGTCCACACGCCGCAACGTCATTCATCACCGCAGCGTAGAATTCGCCCGCGACCGGCACACGCCGTTCGACCAGCAGGCTTCCCACCGCATGACCGCCGATGGTCAGCTTCAAGATGTCGGATGCCGCCACGCGGGCCTCCTGCGCGTTCTCGACCAGGCGGACCCCTCCCGCCTTGCCACGCTTGCCGGCCGGCACCTGCGCCTTCACCGCGCAGGGGCCAAGCGCGGCGACGGCATTTGCCGCCTCGTCGGGCGTCGTGCAGTGGCGGCCCTCCGGAACCGGCAGGCCCGCCTCCGCAAGAATCGCCTTGCCCTGATATTCGACGAAATCCATGATCCCTCCTATTTGCCGTAGCGATCCCAGTATGTCCCGAAGAGATCCTGCTCCGTCGGCTCGTCGGGCGGTATGGTCGTGGCCAGGTGGGTGATGTTGATGAAATTCCGGTAATTCAGGTTCTCGGTGATGCTGTTCCGTCCCCAGGTTCCGCACCCCATGCTCAGCGTGAAATTCAGGCCATTGTCGAAACTGCCCCCGTTGCCCATGGTATGGGCCTGATTGACCAGCACCCGGACCACATCGGTCGTCTCCGCGAGCCGGGCCGCATGCTCAGGATTCCCGGTGTGGATGCCGCAGGAATGGCCCCGCCCCTCGAAGCCGAGAATCTCGCGCACGATCCGGCACGCATCGGAAAAATCCCGTGCCCGATAGACCGTCAGGACGAGCGAAAGCTTTTCTCCAGATAGTGGATGATCGGGACCGATGCCGGCTTCTTCCACCATGAAGAACGCCGCCCCCCGGGCATCGGCGCCCAACCCCAGCTTGTCGGCGACGACCACCGCATCGCGCGCGATGACATCGCGATTGAGTTTGCCGTCTATCCACAGCCTGCGTTCGATGTCCGCCTTGACGCCCGGATCGACGAGGTACCCCCCCGCTTTCTTCAGGGCGGATAGGGCCTCGTCATAGATCGAGTCCAGTATCACCACCGAGTTTTCGGACGAGCAGGAGGTCGCATTGTCGAATGTCTTCGAGAGGCCGATCTTCTCGGCGGCGTCATGCAGGTCTGCGGATTCGTCGATGATCACCGGGACATTGCCCGCGCCCACGCCGATGGCGGGTGTTCCGCTCCGATAGGCGGCCCGCACGTTGCTTTGGGATCCGGTCGCCACGACCAGGTCGGCCTGACGCATGAGTTCCGCGGTCAAGGCCTTGGATGGCCTGCGATCGGGGGTCTGGACCAGATCCGCCGGCAGGCCGATCTTTTCCAGCTCGGCGCGCATCAGCGCGACCGTCTCGCTCGTGACCGCGTGCCCCGACGGCGAAGGGACGATGATGATCGCATTGCGCCCCTTGATGGCGAACATCGCCTTGTTGACGGGGGTGGCCGAGGGGTTCGTCGAAGGCGTGATCGCCGCCACCACCCCGACCGGCTTCGCGTACTTGACCAAGCCGCGCTCGGGGATTTCCTCGATCACCCCCACCGTCTTCACGCGCAGCAGATCGCGCAGCGTGCCGAACGTCTTGCGCTGGTTCTTGATGATCTTGCTGTCGACGCGGCCCAGCCCCGTCGTGTCGACCGCGCGCTTCGCCAGCGCCCTGGCATGCTCGGGTTTGTACAGCGACCACGCCAGGGCGGTCACCGCCTCATCCACGCGCGGTTGATCGGCATCCGCGAACTCCGCCATCGCCGCGCGTGCCCGGTTGACCAATGCTGATACATATTCCGCGTATTCAGCGGCAGAAGCCGTGGCGGACGCCGCAGCCAGCGATTCTGCTTGCATGATCACCTCCTGTTTCCACACCATTGCGGCCAATGTAGCGAATCGGCGCGTCAGCGGTGTCCCGATTTTCGAGATTTCTAATGCCCGCTGGAGAGGCGCCTCACATTTTCCGGAAAACGGGACAACACTGGCATACAATCAACGAAAAGCCATGGTCGCGTCACGTCGCATAGGTTGGCACGGCTCCACGCCGTGCCCAGTTAGGAGTCACGCAATGTCCACGCAAGCAAACGCCGCCGCTGTGCGGGCGTTCCGTTTGATCGATATCCTGGCAAAGGCGGGCAAACCGCTATCGTTGACGGAAATCGTCGATGAAATAGACCTGCCCAAGCAGACGGTCCATCGCCTTCTGAAACAACTGGAGGGGGCCTCGCTCGTGGCCCGCACGGAACCGCACCGGCACTATGAGTGCTCGGCGCGCGTGCGGCAAATGGCCATGAATCTCCTGATGAAAGTGGGGCCTCCGGCGGCCCGGCGCGCCATCCTGCACGGCGTGGCCGACTGCGTCCACGAAACCTGCAATCTCACCGTGCCGGGCGGCGAAGACGTGGTCTACCTTGACCGGGTGGAAATCAATTGGTGCCAGCGCATCTCGCTGAGCCCCGGTTCGCGCGTCCCCTTCCATTGCACGGCCAGCGGCAAGCTGTTCCTGAGCTTCCTGCCCAGGCAGCAGCGCGAGCGCATCATCGAACAGCTCCCGCTGCGCCGGTACACAGACCGAACGATCACCGACCTGGACCAACTGCGCTGCGAACTGCAGGACATCCGCAAACACCGGTTCAGCTTCAACAATGAAGAGTACATGGCGGGCGTCGTGGCCATCGGCGTTCCGGTGCTGCTTGGCACGGGCTCGGCCTGCGCCGCCATCACCATCCAGTCGCCGCTCGACCGGATGCCCGTGGCGCAGTTGCAGGCGTTCCTGCCGACCTTGCGCATGGCGGCGGAAAAGGCCGGCAGGACATTCCAGTGATCACGCCGGCCTGCGCCGGAACAGCGCAAGATTGTTCTTCACCAGCGGATACAGCACCGAGATGAATGACGCCGCCATGAGTGCGGCGCTCAACGGTTGCTGGAAGAAGGCGCCCAGGCTACCGTGCGAAACGATCATGCTGCGCATGAAGTTCTGCTCGCCTATCGGGCCAAGAATGGCGCCCAGCACCAGCGGCGCGATGGGGAAATCGAACTTCTCGAACAAATAGCCCAGCGCGCCAAAAACCACGATCATCCAGGTGTCGCCCAGGCTGTTCCGGGCGGCATAGGCGCCGACGAGGCAGAACAGCACCACGATGGTGTTCAGGACCGACTGCGGCAGGCTCAGCACCTTCACCACGATCCGGATCCAGAAAAAACCGATCAGGCACATGCCGATGATACTGACGAACATCGACGCGAAAATCGAATAGACCACGACACGCATCGACGGGTCTGTCAGCATCATGGGGCCGGGCTGCACGCCGTGCAGCAGAAATGCCGCGAGAATGACCGCGGTGGAGGCGCTGCCCGGTATGCCCAGCGTCAACATGGGCATCATATGGCCCGCGACGGAAGCCGTGGAACCGATCTGCGGCGCGACAATCCCCTCCGGCACGCCGGTCCCCAGCTTCTCCTTGCGCTTGCCATACTGCTTTTCGGTGCCATAGCAGATGAACGACGTGATCGTGGCGCCCGCGCCCGGAACGATGCCAAGCAAGGTGCCTATGACACTGCTGCGCACGATCGCCCCCCTGATCCGGAAAATCTCTCGCAGGCTGGGAAGATAGGTCTTGATCCTGCCCCCCGATGCCTGGCTCCGGTCCAGCGTCAGCCCCTGTCCAAGACGCTTGAACACCTCGCCCAGGCCATACATCCCCACCAGGATCGGCACGAGCTCTATGCCGTCGCGCAATAGCGGAACGCCAAACGTGAAGCGGCTCGCGCCATAGGTGCTGTCGACGCCCACCGAGGCGATCAACAGCCCCAGACACAGGCTGATGACGGCGTTGATCAGCGATTTGCCGGCCAGCGACACAACCGTCGTCAACCCGAAGAAGATCGCGGCGAAATAATCTTCCGACGAAAATTTCAGCGCGATGTCCGTCAGCGGCCCCGCCAGCACGACCATCACGACGGACGAGACCAGCCCGCCGATGAAGGCGGCGACCAGCGCCCACCCGAGCGGCTTGGCCGCCCCCTCGCGGCGCGCCATCACGTAGCCATCCCAGAGCAGTGGCACGTCGCTCGGTTCACCCGGGATGCGGTACAGAATGGTGGTGAATGCGCCGCCGTATGTCCCCGAAAAATAGATCGCCGTCAACAGGATGATGGCGGGCTCTATGCCCATTCTGTAGGTGAACGGCAGGGCCAGGACGACCCCCATGACGAACCCCAGCCCAGGCATGATGGACACGGCCATGCCCACGATGATCCCGATGACCAGCATCAGGAAATCGCCCGGCTGGAAAACGTGCGCGAACCCGACGGCCAGATTGCTCAGCAGTTCCATGTCATCGGATCCCCAGGAGCGACATCAACGCCAGCGACACCTGCGAAAACGGTCTTTCGCCAAGAGGCAATGCCACGTAGACAACCTTCATGAACAGGAACAGAAAGAACACGGCAAACCCGACCGAGCCGCAAAGCAGGACGACGGGATGGCGCTGGCGCCCGATCAACATGAGGACGAGGCTGTAGAGGATCGTCGACAGGAAATAACCCAGCACCTGCCAGGCCCAGACGTAGGCCACCGTCGCGAGAACGGCGATCCACACGAGGCGGGGATAAAGCTGCGGCGGGTTCAGCGCCTGCATGTCCGAGTTGGCCCGCGTGGGTGCCAGCGTCCCGCGCATCTTGAGCCACACCTTGATCATGCCCAGGCACGACACGAAGAACATCAGGCCAAGCGCGATCTTCGGCCAGGCGTCCGGGCCGATGCGGCCCGGCATGCCGGACTCCGCAAAGCCGTCCGATACATGGTAGAGCCATGCCGCCACGATCGCGCTGATACCGTAGGGAAGTATCTCCCGCCATGTGGTGCGGGCTTCAGGCCCATTCGGCTCGTCGGACTGCACACCCGGCCGTTCCCGGCCGTCGGCGACACGCGTCGCGTTTTCCCGGACGCCCCCTTTTTCCGCCGGGGGGGAGGGCGAGTGGCTGACCGCCACGGAGCGCCGGTCATCGTCCTTTTCGACGGCGCGCAGCGTCTGTTGCCCCCGGGGACAAACGCCTGACGACCGCATTACTTGCTCCGTTCAATCGTGGCCTTCGCCTGTTGCAGCCAGTCTTCCATGAACTTCCTGGCCCCGCCCATGGGAATGTAGCTGTGGGGGTCCGCGTACTCCTGCTTGATATAGGCCGCGAACGCGGGGGTTTCAGATACCTTCTTGAGCGCGTCGGCCAGCATCTTGACACGGTCCGGCGGTGTGCCCGCCTTCACGACGATGGCGCGGAACTGCGGCAGCGTGACATTCAACCCCAGATTTTTCGAGACCGGAACCTTGGCAAACACCGGGATGTTGACCGGATGCGGGTAGAAAAAGATTATCGGGCGGATCTTGCCGGCATCGAAATAGCTTCGCACGTCACCGGTCTGTTCATACAGGACATCCGCATTGCCGCCCAGGATGGAGCTGTACCGCATGCCCGGATGGGAGTACGGCACTTCTTCCAGTTTCAGCCCCAGCTTGTGAATCAGATAGCTGGTCGTGATGTCGTCGGCGCTGCCAAAACCCAGTGTGGCGACCTTCAGCGTCTTGGTTTTTGCCGCCTTTTCCAGTTCACTCCAGGTCTTGTAGGGGCTGTTCACATTGACCCAATACCCCGAGGGCTGTTGAATCATGATGGCCAGCGGTATGACCTGGCTGAGCTCGAACGGGGGGTTCGGCTTCGTCAGCAGCGCGGTGGTATCGCCGATAAGAATAGCCATCGTATAGCCATCGGCTGGCGCCGTGAGCAACTTCGTCATGCCCGTCATCCCCGTGGCGCCCGGAACATTGATCACCGGGATGGATACGTTCAGGGATTTCGACATGATCTTGCCGGCCGTGCGGCCAAGCAGGTCGGCGCCGCCCCCCGCGCCCCACGGCACGATCATGTTGATGGGGTGGTCTGGATAGGCGGCCAGTGCCGGGGTGAATCCGCCTGTCAGGCACAACGCACCAATGGCGAGACCTAAATGGACGGCAATGGAGCGCAATACGGGTTTCGCCGCCATCCCGGTTTTTCTTGCAAAGGCGTATATTCCTCGCCCGAGGTCAACCGAAAGCATGATTGTCTCCTTGGCATGGTTGCGCAGTTAAGCGTGTTTACTTCATGAACGCCACGTGTTGCCTTTTCTCGTGGCAGTCGAAAGCGGACCGGACGCGGCGTCCGCGCCGAGCCGGCGAGCCGACCGGCTTGTCTCGCGTCATCGCGAGATACCCGACCGTCTGCTTGTCAGTTTAGTAGGGTCGGAAAGCAGCAAAGTCCCGAAATCTGCGTTTTTCAATTTTGGGTGGTGGGAAAGTGTAAGCGGTGTGCGGAAGCGCGTGAAAACCACCGCTAACCTCAGGGCTAGTCTTAAATCCAGCTTTATATGCCGCAGAGTCCTCGCTGGCCTTTTCATCAAGCTGCGCCATTACGAATCTTCGGTTTCCATCGTCGTGTGAGGCATGACCAATCGCAAGGGTGCCCGTCAACGCCGAATAATTCGAGGTTGGTCACCCAAGAGGCTACACCACACTTAATTTCTACCTCGCGATGGCACCATGCCTTAGGGGGAACGACGATGTGGTTTGTATCGCACAAGATTTATCGCAGCCGCATTCTGGATTTTCGTAAGTGTCACGCTGGCTTGTGTCCTCATAGCCGTATTAACCGCGACATTGCAGCCCGGATCCACCGCGGCGCTTTTACCGCGGCTTCTGGACGAAATCACCATCGACATAGAACCACCGTCCGTCTTCGCGAACGAAACGGCTGATCTCATGCAGACGGACGGCTTGTCCATTGTGACGAGATCGGGCAACAAACTCTACTGTGGCGTGGTTGGCATCTTGGCGGGCATGGCTGTGCAGTTGCAGCCCGAGCCACTTTACACCGGGCGCATTACGTTCAAGGCTGGCTGGGCGAGTGCTCGCGTGCCAGGTCTCCAGCAGGTAATCCAGTTCGTCCAGCACGAATGCCGTGTACCGCGATCGCATCAACGTTTGCGCATCCGGAGCCATCAGGCGCTGCATGCCGTGGTGCCAGCGTCCGCAGCAAGCCTCGTAGCCCGCAGTACTGCCACAGGAGCAGGGCGCAAGCAGCGAAAAATTGGCGGTTTTTTTCATGAGGCGGACTCACTTGCCGGAAAAGGCGGGTGACTCAGTGAATCACACCGGGAATCGCGGAGGCTGTTTGGTTAAAGTAAAACAGGTTTCACAGCCGGTGCTGCAAGGTGCCGATAGTAACGCTCTTCGGCTTCGGCCGGCGGGATATCACCGATCGACCCCAGCAAGCGCTGGTGGTT
>DASTNK010000165.1:0-6168 GCA_035720945.1 Burkholderiaceae bacterium | reverse complement strand
GGTGGCCAGCGCCAACCATGGCTGGAGCGCCAGCAGCACGCCGAGCGCCGTGGCGACGCCTTTACCGCCTTTGAAGCGCAGGAATATCGGGTACACATGGCCCAGGAAGGCGGCGATGGCGCTCAGCCCCACGACCAGGTCGGGAAGATCGAAGCGTGCCGCCAGACGCAGGGCCAGCCAGACCGCGAACCAGCCTTTTGCCGCGTCTCCGAGCAGTGTGAGCCCTGCCGCCAGTTTGTTGCCTGTGCGCAACACATTGGTTGCGCCCGGGTTGCCGGAACCGAATGTCCGGGGGTCCTGGAGGCCCATGAGGCGGCTGACGACAACGGCGAACGATATCGAACCCAGCACATACGCTATCAGGACTGAAAACAAACTGACAGCGTAGTAGGTGGCTGATGACATGATTGATTGCGCTCCCTGGTTCGACCGGTCTTGTTGGGCTCCGATTCTACCGTGCCCGCCGCCAAATCCCCATATCGACCGGGTACAATCGCTACGGTTGCTTCAGCGGATGGAAAGGGTGATGCGCATATTGGTGTCGAACGATGACGGTTACAACGCTTTGGGGCTGGAAGCGTTGGTCCGCGCCCTGAGCGGGCTGGCCGAGCTCGTCGTGGTGGCGCCCGAAACCAATTGCAGCGGGGCCTCGAATTCCCTCACGCTGAATCGGCCGCTGTTCGTGCGCAGCGCCACCAACGGCTTTCGTTATGTCAATGGCACGCCATCCGATTGCGTCCATGTCGCCCTGACCGGGCTGCTCGATTTCCGCCCGGATCTCGTCGTGTCGGGGATCAACAACGGCGCGAACATGGGTGACGATACGTTGTATTCGGGCACCGTGGCCGCGGCAACCGAAGGGTATTTGTTCGGCATACCGTCCATTGCGTTTTCGCTCACCAACAAGAACTGGGAACACCTGGACACCGCCGCCGATGTGGCGCGCCGCATCGTCAGGCAGCATCTGGCCAATCCTCCGGGTGACATCTCCCTGCTCAACGTGAATATTCCCTCGGTGGCCGCCGACGCCCTCCAGGGCATGCGCATCACCCGGCTGGGCAAGCGCCATGCCTCCGAGCCGGTTATCAAAAGCAGCACGCCTTACGGAGAGCCCGTCTACTGGATCGGTCCGGTCGGCCGGGCGTCCGATTCCGCCGCCGATACCGACTTCGGCGCTGTGGAGCAACACGCCGTCTCGATCACGCCGTTGCGGCTCGACCTGACCCACTACGATCAGGTGCGCAGCATGTCGGGTTGGGTGGAGTCGCTATGCGCAAACCCCTGACCCCGTCGCCTTTCGCCAAAGGCACGACCAACCGCTTCGGGCGTTCCAGCCTGGGGCATGGCTACTCCGCGTCCAACAGCAACGCGCGCGTGGTGCCGCCCAATCGACCAGCATCCGCGTCCAAACTGGCCGCCGATACGTCAACAATGGTCAATTTGGGTTTGAACTCCGAACGTTCGCGTGGCATGATGATTCAGCGGCTGCGCGAGCAGGGCATCCGTGATGAGCGGGTGCTCGCGGCGCTGATGGCGGTGCCGCGCCATTTGTTCGTGGATCAGGGGTTGGCCAGCCGTGCCTACGAAGACGCGGCCCTACCCATCGGGTATGGCCAGACCATATCCCAACCATGGGTCGTGGCACGCATGCTTTCCGTCGTCAGCCAGAATCGCGATCTGGGCAAGGTGCTGGAAATCGGCGCCGGCTGCGGTTATCAGGCGGCGGTGCTGGCACAGTTGGCCACCGAGGTGCACAGCATCGAGCGGGTTCGTGGGTTGTATGAACTGGCCCGTGGCCATCTCCGATCGCTCAAGTTGATCAGCCGTGTGCGCTTGTCATTTGGCGATGGCATGAAAGGCCTGCCAGGTGTGGCGCCGTTCGATGCCATCGTGGTGGCGGCGGCCGGCATCGAAATTCCCCAGCCGTTGCTCGACCAACTCGCACCCGGAGGGCGCCTGATCGCCCCACAAGGCGCGGCGTCCATGCAACGACTGATTCTGGTCGAGCGTGTCGGCCCCGCTTCGTGGCATCGGGAAGAACTCGATGCGGTCCGTTTCGTCCCGCTTCGGGCCGGCACACAACCCTAATACAAGTTCAGGAGATCTCTATGCATGTGGGTGGATCCCGGTTTTTTGTCCTGCCGAACCTCGATCGGCCATCGCGTCTGTTGTTCATCCCGGCATTGGTCACAGTGGCGCTGCTTGCGGGGTGCGCTTCACGCACCAATCGCGCGCCAATCACGAATATGTCGGGTGTCTCCAGCGCGCCGCAGTCAGGCGGCAACACGTATGTTGTCAAGCCGGGCGATACACTTTACAAAATCGCCTCAGAGCACAACATGGATGTTTCGGAACTCGAGCGTCTGAACGACATCACGGATCCCAAACAACTCAAGATTGGCGCGACCTTGCGGTTGAACGGTAGTGTGAAGGCGCCTCGACGCGCCGAGCCGCAAGCACCAGTGGCCCTGCCGGTCACTCCTGTGGCGCCGGTGGCGCCGGTGACCGCCCCCAAGGCCAGTGACGCGGGGCTCATCAGCTGGGCTTGGCCTGCCCAGGGCAAAATCATTCAGAGTTTCAACGCCAACACGAAGGGCATCGACATCGCTGGCAATCCAGGTGATCCGGTACTGGCCGCGGCCGATGGCGAGGTCATGTACGCCGGTAACGGGGTGCGGGGCCTTGGCAACCTGATTCTCATCAAGCACAGCAACGGCTTCATCACCGCCTATGCCCACAACAAGGAGCTCCTGGTCAAGACCGGCGAGCACGTTCGCAAGGGCACCAAGATCGCCACGCTGGGGCAGACCGACACCACCTCGCCGCGCCTGCACTTCGAGATCCGCCGCCACGGCACGCCTGTCAATCCGTTGTCATACCTGCCCAGCCGATGACGCCCACCCTGGTTTTCGACCTCGAAACCCTTCCTGACGTCGTCGGGCTGCGCCGCCTGAACCCAGGCAGCGAGGGCCTGTCGGACGACGAAGTGGTCGAGGCCGCCCAGGCCGCGCGGCGCGAATCCCACGGCACCGACTTCCTGCCCCTGCATCTGCAGCAAGTGGCGGTGGTCGGCTGCGTGTTTCGCGACGATCAAGGGTTTCGCGTCAAGACGCTGGGCAAGGCGGACGATCCGGAACCGATGCTGCTGGCGGGTTTCTTCAAAACGATCGAGCATTACACCCCACGCCTGGTGAGCTGGAACGGGTCGGGCTTCGATCTGCCGGTGCTGCATTACCGCAGCCTCATCCACTCGGTGCCCGCGCCGCGCTACTGGGATACGGGCGACGACGACCGCGACTTCAAATACAACAATTACATCAGCCGCTACCACAACCGACACATCGATCTCATGGATTTGCTGGCCAAGTACAACGGCCGGGCCAATGCGCCGTTGGATGAGCTCGCCAAGCTCTGCGGTTTTCCCGGCAAGCTGGGCATGGATGGCAGCCAAGTCTGGCGCGCATGGCGCGAAGGCCGGGCCGACGAGGTGCGCGCCTATTGCGAAACCGACGTGGTCAACACCTGGCTGGTGTATTGCCGCTTCAGGCTCCTCAAGGGCGAGCTCGATCGGGAGGCCTATGAGGCCGAGGTTCGGTTGGTGCGCGATACGCTGCAGGCCAGTGGCGCGCCGCATTGGCGCGAATATCTGGCCGCCTGGGACGCGGGCTGATCCAGGGCCTGTTAGTGTGCAGGCCCTGTTTCCTCCCACAGCGTGGCGGGCGGCCGCCACGGGCTGAAACCGATTGAAAGAGAACCCGGGTGCGCTGAAACAATCCAGAAATGGCGCGCTGCGGATAATGAAGCCTCCTAATCACAGGAGGTATCGATCATGCAACGCACCCGTTCCGCTTTCGCCGTCAAGATGTCGGCTCTGGCTCTGGCCATCGCATTCCAGGGAGCGGCATTCGCCGCCCAACCCGCAACGGGCCAGGCCGCGACGCCAGCCGTCGCGACGGAATCCGCGGTTCCCGTGCACCCCGGGCATGCCGGCCACCACAAGCACTGGCGGCATCACCATCAGCGCGCGGCCATGTGGGTTCCCGGTTACGGTCCGGTCAGCCAGAAAGAGGTGTCGGCCCTGAAGCTCGACGACACGCAGGCGCAACTGTTGAAATCGGCCCAGTCGGCGCAGGCCACGCTTCGTCAGCAGCGCCACGACCAGATGAAGCAGGCTTGGCAGGCCCGGGCCAAGGCGCTAGAGTCTGGGAAGGTCGATCCACATCAGGCCGTTGCACAACGTGAGCAGGTCATGCAGGCGAATCACGAGGCGCGTGCGAATGTTCAAAAGCAATGGCTTGCGCTGTGGGATGCCTTGAAACCCGAACAGCAGCAGGATCTTGCCAAGGTCTTCAAAGAGCGGGCGCAGAAACATGCCGCGTGGCGTGAAAAGCGCGCCCATCACCATGAGGACAAAATGCATTCGCAGAAGCACGCCGAGCCTGCGGCCAGCGCTTCGTGATGCCGAGCCGGCCTCGGAGCCATGTGCCGGCGTGAGGACCCGTGCACGGCCCTGGGCGGCTCGATTCGACTTACGCGCCCCGCAATGTCAAAATTCGGCCCTGTCTGTTTCTGTTTGATTGAACGATATGGCTGAATCTTTTGACATCGAGTCGCTCGATCTTGAGGCCCGTGGCGTGGCACGTCGCGACGGCAAGGTGGTTTTCGTGGAAGGGGCGTTGCCAGGCGAGCGTGTGTTGGCCCGCGTCACGCGCCGCAGGTCGTCTTTCGACGTGGCGCAGCTCGAGCGTGTCGTGCGGCCCTCGTCGCAGCGCACCGCGCCGCCCTGTCCGAATTTCGGTGTCTGTGGGGGCTGTGCCATGCAGCACCTTGATCCCGCGGCCCAAGTGGCGGTCAAGCAGCGCGCGCTGGAAGACTCGCTCTGGCATATCGGCAAAGTGCGGCCAGAACGGATTCTGCCCGCGCTGCATGGGCCCACCTGGGGGTACCGGCACCGGGCCAGACTGTCGGTGCGGCTGGTGCCCAAGAAGGGCGGGGTGCTGGTGGGGTTTCGCGAGCGGCACAGCAGTTACGTCGCGGACATGACCGAGTGCCTTGTGCTGCCGCCATACGTGTCGGCGCTGCTGCGGCCGCTGCGCACGCTGGTGGGTGCGCTGTCGTCGCCCAATCGCATTCCCCAGATAGAAGTCGCGGCGGGCGACGATACGGTGGCCTTGCTCATGCGCCATCTCGAACCGCTGTCCGACGCGGATCTTCGTCTGCTTGCCGCGTTCGGTGTGGAACATCATGTCTCATGGTGGCTGCAACCGGGCGGGTTCGAATCTGTTCACCCGTTGCGCCCAGAAGACGAACACGCCCTGGCCTATACCCTGCCGGAATTCGGCCTGCGCATGCCGTTCCGGCCCACCGATTTCACCCAGGTCAATTATGCGATCAACCGCGCGTTGGTCAGCAAGGCATTGCAATTGCTAGACGTACGCGAAACCGACCGGGTGGCCGACATGTTCTGCGGGCTGGGCAACTTCAGCCTGCCGCTGGCCCTGCGCGCGCGCGAAGTCGTCGGCGTCGAGGGCAGCGAGATCCTGACCCGGCGCGCGCAATCCACTGCCGCGGCCTGTGGCCTCGCGGAGAAAACCCGGTTCGAGACCCGCAACCTGTTCGAGGCCGATACCGAGTGGTTGCGCGGGCTGGGCGCCTTCGACCGCATGCTGTTCGATCCGCCCCGGGAGGGCGCCCTTGCACTGTCCAGCGCGTTATCAAGCATCCCGGCCCACGAACGCCCACGCCGAATCGTCTACGTCTCGTGCAACCCCGCCACGCTGGCGCGCGACGCCGGCATATTGGTGCACGCCGCCGGCTACAGCATGACCAGCGCCGGCGTCATCAACATGTTCCCGCACACCGGCCACGTAGAATCCATCGCAGTGTTCGACGCCACGCCGCCAACCGCCTGATAACCTTGGCGTTTGATACTCTGGTACTCGGGCCGCGCGCTACGTCTGATCGGCCGTCTCGGCCAGAATCCGTTCGGCTTCCAGTTTGACCCGCTCCGGTGCCGTGCCGCCAATGTGCCTGCGCGACGCCACCGAGCCCTCGAGCGTGAGCACCTCGTAGACATCCGCGTCGATGGATGGATGGAAAGCACGCAGCTCTTCCAAGGGAAGGTCAGCCAGATCGCACCCGCGCTCTTCGCAGGTGCGCACAGCCAGC
>DASTNK010000164.1:0-18093 GCA_035720945.1 Burkholderiaceae bacterium | reverse complement strand
TAGGCGTCGACGATGCGGGCGACCAGCGGGTGGCGCACGACGTCGCGGCTGGTGAACTGCGTGAAGGCGATGCCTGGCACATCATCCAGAAGCCGAATGGCATGGCCCAGGCCGCTGCGCTGGCCCTTCGGCAGATCGACCTGCGATGGGTCGCCATTGATGACGGCCTTGCTGCCGAAGCCGATGCGGGTGAGGAACATCTTCATCTGTTCGGGCGTGGTGTTCTGCGCCTCGTCCAGGATGACGAATGCATGGTTGAGTGTGCGGCCGCGCATGTACGCAAGCGGCGCGATCTCGATGCTTTGTTTGTCGAACAGGCGCTGGACGCGATCGAAACCCATCAGGTCGTACAGCGCGTCGAAAAGGGGGCGCAGGTACGGGTCGACCTTTTGTGCGAGGTCTCCCGGCAGGAAGCCCAATCGCTCGCCGGCCTCGACCGCGGGCCGGGTGAGGATCAGGCGTTCGACTGTCTGGCGCTCCAATGCGTCGATGGCGCAGGCGACGGCCAGCCAGGTCTTGCCCGTGCCCGCCGGCCCGTAGCCGAACGTGATGTCGTTCTTCAGAATGCCGTGCAGGTAATCCCGTTGGCGCGGGGTGCGTGGCCGCAGATCGTTCTTGCGGGTGTGCAGCAGCGGCCCGTCGTCGTCCGGCTCGCCCGGCGCCGGCGTGTCCGGGTGTTTTGCGGGGCTTTTGCTTTTGTGACCGGAGTCGAGCTCGATGAGGCCGAGCTGGATGTCATCGACCGACAGCGCCTGGTGCACGGCGCGTCGGTGGAACCATTCCACGGCCTGGCTTGCGCGTTCCGCCTGCGCGCCGCGCAGGGTCAGGTGAGTGCCGCGGCGGCTGAGCTGAACGTCGAACCCGATCGCGATCTGTTTCAGGTTCTCGTCCAGCGGGCCGCACAGGTTCGCGAGATGGGTGTTGTCGCCTCCCAGATCGACGATGACAGGCGCGCGCGAGTCCACGCTCATGCCGTCGCTCCGGCCGTGGCCTCGGGCACTTCGCCCCGCAGGGAGTTGGTGAGGGCCTGGACGACGCGCACGTCCATCATCTGGCCGATGAGGCGGCGATGGCCGGCGAAGTTCACCATGCGGTTGTCGGCGGTGCGCCCGGTCAGTTCGTTGGGATCGCGGCGCGAGGGTTTCTCGACCAGAACACGCTGAATCGTGCCGACCATGTCGTGGCTGATCTTGGCCGCCTGGTCGTTGATCAGGGCCTGCAGGCGGTGCAGGCGTTCGAGCTTGAGCGCCTGCGGCGTGTCGTCGTCCAGGTCGGCCGCGGGGGTGCCCGGGCGTCGCGAATACACGAACGAGAATGACTGGTCGAACCCCACGTGACGGATGAGATCCAGGGTTTTCTCGAATTCGGCTTCACCCTCGCCAGGGAATCCGATGATGAAATCGGATGACAGGCTCAGGCCGGGGCGCGCCGCGCGCAGGCGCCTGACGATGGATTTGTATTCCAGCGAGGTGTAGCCGCGCTTCATGGCCGCCAGGACGCGGTCGCTGCCGGACTGCACGGGCAGATGCAGGAACGGTACGAGTTTGTCGAGCTTGCCGTGCGCCTCGATCAGGCGCGTGGTCATTTCCTTGGGATGCGACGTGGTGTAGCGGATGCGTTCGATGCCCGGGATCTCGTGCACGTACTCCAGCAGCATGGCGAAGTCCGCGATGTCGTCGGTGCCGCCCATGGCGCCACGGTATGCGTTGACGTTCTGGCCCAGCAGGGTCACTTCGCGCACGCCCTGGTCGGCCAGGTCGGCCACCTCGACCAGCACGTCGTCGAAGGGGCGCGAGACTTCCTCTCCGCGCGTGTAGGGCACCACGCAAAAGCTGCAGTACTTGCTGCAACCCTCCATGATGGACACGAACGCGGTGGGGCCCTCCACGCGCGCGGGCGGCATGGCGTCGAATTTCTCGATCTCGGGGAAGCGGATGTCCACCTGGGGCTGGCCCGATGCCCTGCGGCGCGCGATCAGGTCGGGCAGCCGGTGCAGCGTTTGTGGGCCGAACACGACGTCCACGTATGGGGCGCGCCGGACGATGGCTTCGCCTTCCTGGCTGGCCACGCATCCGCCAACGCCGATGATGAGATCGGGGTTCTCGCGCTTCAGATGCTGGACGCGGCCCAGGTCGGAGAACACTTTTTCCTGCGCCTTCTCGCGTACGGAGCAGGTGTTGAACAGGATGACGTCGGCGTCTTCCGGGGTGTTGGTGCGTTCGATTCCCTGGTCGGCATGCAGGATGTCGGCCATTTTGTCGGAATCGTATTCGTTCATCTGGCAGCCGAAGGTGCGGATGAACAGTTTGCGTGGGCGGGATGCGTCGCGTGGTGCGATCGAATCGCCGGACGCGGTGTCCGGCGACGGGGATGTGGTGTCTTGCATGATGGCTGCCGTAACGGGGTGTATCCCGGGGGCTTCAGGGGAAATGCGGGTATTTTACCCGCATGCGTGGTGATGTCAGGCGATTTCCGCGCGCGGGTCGTCTTTCTTGACGGTCTTGATCATGTCTTCACGTTTGACGCCCATCCACATGGCCAGGGCCGCCGCCACGAACACCGACGAGTAGATGCCGAAACAGATGCCGATGGTGAGGGCCAGGGCGAAGTTGTGCAGCGACGGGCCGCCGAAGAACAGCATGGAGAGCACCATCATCTGCGTCGACCCGTGGGTGATGATGGTGCGCGAAATCGTCTGCGTGATGGCGCTGTTGATGATTTCGCGTGTGGGCGCTTTGCGCTGTTTGCGGAAATTTTCACGGATCCGGTCCATGATGATCACGGATTCGTTGACCGAGTACCCCAGCACGGCCAGCACCCCGGCCAACACGGATAACGAGAATTCCCACTGGAAGAATGCGAAGAACCCCAGGATGATGACCACGTCGTGCAGGTTGGCGATGACCCCCGACACGGCGAACTTCCACTCGAAACGGAAGGCGAGGTAGATCATGATGCCGACCACCACGCATAGCAAGGCCATCAGCCCGTTGTGCACGAGCTCCTGCCCGACTTGGGGGCCAACGAACTCGACACGCCGCAATTCGACGTTGGGCGTTTGCGCCTTCAGGACCTTGAGCACGGCCTGGCTTTGTTCGGAAGATGTTTCCTTGGGGCGCAACGGCAGGCGCACCATGATGTCGTGCGAGGTGCCGAAGTTCTGCACCTGGAAGTCGGCGTAGTGCAGCGTGTCGATCGCCTGGCGGATTTTTTCTGTCTGCGCCGTCTGGGTGTAATGTAGTTCCATCACCGTGCCGCCGGTGAACTCGATGGACAGATGGAAGCCCCGTGTGACGATGAAGAACACCGCGAGGATGAACATCACCAGGCTGATGATGTTGAGCACCAGCGCGTGGCGCATGAACGGAATGGTGCGGTGGATGCGGAAAAATTCCATGAGTCTCGCCTAGTTTCGTTGCGACCGCGGCGCGCCGTGCGCGCCGAGCGGGTTCAGTCCTTGTTGGGTTTCCAGATCTGGCCGATGGAGATCGTCTTCAGCTTGCGGCGGCGTCCGTACCAGAGGTTGGCCAGGGCGCGCACGCCGACGACCGACGAGAACATCGAGGTCAGGATGCCGATGCAATGCACGACGGCGAAACCGCGGATGGGGCCGGTGCCGAATGCCAGCAGCGACAGGCCGACGATGAGCGTGGTGAGGTTGGAGTCGAAAATCGTGTCCCACGCGCGCTGGAAGCCCAAATGTATGGCCTGTTGTGGCGGCAGGCCGAGCCGCAATTCTTCACGGATGCGCTCGTTGATGAGCACGTTCGAGTCGATGGCCATGCCGAGCGTGAGCGCGATGGCCGCGATGCCCGGCAAGGTGAGGGTCGCCTGCAGCATGGACAGCACCGCCAGCAGCAGCAGCACGTTGAACGCCAGGCCGACGGTGGAGAACGCGCCGAACAAGCGGTAGTAGAGCATGATGAAGGCGGCGATGGCGACGAAACCCCAAAGCGTGGAATGGAACCCCTTGGAGATGTTGTCGGCACCCAGGCTCGGGCCGATGGTGCGCTCCTCGATGATCTTCATGGGGGCGGCCAGGGCGCCGGCGCGCAGCAGCAGCGCGGTGTCGGCCGCTTCCTGGGCGGTCATGGCGCCGGAAATCTGCACATGGCCGCCCGGGATCTCGCTGCGGATGACCGGTGCGGTCACGACCTGGCCCTTGCCGTTTTCGACCAGCACGATGGCCATGCGCTTGCCGATGTTGTTGCGCGTGACGTCGCGGAAGATGCGCGCGCCCTTGGGGTCGAGTGTGAGGTTGACCGTGGGTTCCTGCGTTTGCGGGTCGCGGCCGGGCTGGGCGTCCTGCAGGTTTTCACCGGTCAGGATGACTTGGCGGCGCAGCAGGATCGGTTGCCCGTTCGCGTCGGTGTAGCGTTCGAGGCCAAAGGGAACTTTGCCCGCGTTGAGCGCCGCGATGGCGCTGGGCGAGTCGTCGACCATGCGGATTTGCAGCGTGGCCGTGCGGCCGAGGATTTCCTTGGCCTTGGCGATGTCCTGGACACCGGGAAGCTGAACGACGATGCGGTCGGAGCCCTGCTGCTGGATAACCGGTTCGGCGACGCCGAGTTCGTTGATGCGGTTGTGCAACGTCTGGATGTTCTGCTTGATGGCGTGTGTCTGCACTTCGGTGATGGCCGAACTGGTGAGCGTGCCGGTCAACGGATACTTGCCCGCGTTGGGGGCGCCCTTGACGAACTGCATGTTCGGGATGCTGCGGCGCAATTCCGAGACGGCGTTGTCACGGGCATCGGCGCTGTCGAAATTGGCCAGCACCGACAGACCGTCGCGCTCGACGCCCGAGGTCTTGATGTTGGCGTCACGCAGCGCCGTGCGGATGTCGCTGGCCAGCGAGTCGTAGCGGCCGGTGAGGGCGCCATGCATGTCGACCTGCAGCAGGAAGTGCACCCCGCCGCGCAGGTCCAGCCCGAGGTACATCGGGTGCGCGCCCAGGTCGGAAAGCCAGTTGGGTGATGAGGACAGCAGGTTCAGGGCTACGGTGTAGCCGTGGTCGTTGGGGTCGGGGTTGAGCGCCTTGGCGAGGGTGTCCTTGGCCTTGAGCTGGATGTCGGTATTGGCGAAACGCACACGCACTGTGCCGTTGGGGCCGTTCTGCTGGAAGTAGGCGCCCGTGGTGGGAATCTTGTCTTTGGCGAGAATGTCCTGGACCCGCTCCAGCGTGGCATTGTCGATCTTCACCGTGGCCTTGTCGGCGGCGATCTGTACAGCGGGCGATTCACCGAAGAAATTGGGCAGGGTGTACAGGATGCCTATGAGCAGCGCGGCGAGTACGGTGAGGTATTTCCAGAGAGGATAACGATTCATTATCAGCCAGGTGACGGGTGCGGAAGGGCCGCCCGGCGGACAGCCGGGCGGTGCGCGGGATTACAGCGCCTTGATGGTGCCCTTGGGCAGGACCGAGGTGATGGCCGTCCGTTGCATGACGGCTTCGACAGGTTTGTCGGAGACGGAGCCGATCTCCACCGTGATGTAGTTGTCGCTGACCTTTGTGACCTTGCCCAGAACGCCGCCCGAGGTGATGACCTCATCACCCTTGGACAGGGCGGACACCATGTTGCGGTGGTCTTTCTGGCGTTTCATCTGGGGGCGTATCATCAGGAAATACAAGATGACGAACATCAGGATGATGGGCAACATGCCCATCAGCGCGTTCTCCCCGCCGGCCGCGGACCCGCCGGCCTGCGCTGTGATCGATTGTAGTGTGCTGGCTACGGACATTCGGCACTCCTGAAAGAAATTTTCAATAAACCCTGTATTGTAGCGGTATCCGCTACTTGTGTGCTGCCGCCGAAGTACGGAGCCATTATGAAATCGATGGATTCGCCCCCAGGGCAAGGCGCGAACCGCAGCGATAGCCAATGCTATCGCGAGGATTTGCAACGCTGCCATGGGGGTGAAGATGCGATTTCATGGATGCGTACTTCGGCGGCAGCACACTAGATGCCGATGGCCCGGTTTTCAGCGAAACGGGTCCGCCACGAGTCGAATTCGCCCTTTTCTATGGCGTCGCGCATTTCCTGCATGAGCTGCAGGTAATAGTGCAGGTTGTGCAAAGTGTTGAGGCGCGCGCCGGTGATCTCTCCGGCGCGGTGCAGGTGGTGCAGATACGCCCGGGAGAAATTCCGGCAGGTATGGCAGGCGCAACCTTCGTCCAGGGGGCGGGTGTCATCGCGATAGCGGGCATTGCGCAGCTTGATGTCGCCGAACCGGGTGAACAGCCAGCCGTTGCGGGCGTTGCGCGTGGGCATGACACAATCGAACATGTCCACACCCGAGGCCACGCCGTCGACCAGGTCTTCAGGTGTGCCCACGCCCATCAGGTAGCGTGGTGCCTGCGCCGGCAGGCGTGGCGCCACATGCGACAGGACGCGCAGCATCTCTTCCTTGGGCTCCCCCACCGACAGGCCACCGATGGCGTAGCCGTGGAAGCCGATATCGGTCAGGCCCGCCAGGGATTCGTCGCGCAGCGCCTCGAACATGCCGCCTTGCACGATGCCGAACAGGGCGTTCGGGTTCTCCAGCCGATTGAACGCTTCCTTCGAGCGCCGCGCCCAGCGCAACGACATACGCATGGAGCGCGCGGCCTCGTCCAGGGTGGCCGGCCGCCCGTCGATGGAATAGGGCGTGCATTCATCCAGCACCATGACGATATCGGAGTTGAGTGAACGCTGGATGCGCATCGATTCTTCCGGCGAGAGGAAAAGCCGCGCCCCGTCGATGGGAGAGGCGAACCGCACCCCTTCCTCGGTGATCTTGCGCAGTCCGCCCAGGCTGAACACCTGGAAGCCACCGGAATCGGTCAGAATGGGGCGGGGCCACCGCATGAATCCATGCAGCCCGTCGTGCCGATCGATGATGTCGGTGCCGGGGCGTAGCCACAGATGGAACGTGTTGCCCAGGACGATCTGCGCGCCGATCTCGTCGAGCTCATGCGGCATCATGGCCTTGACGCTGCCGTACGTGCCCACCGGCATGAAGATGGGCGTTTGCACGACACCGTGGTTGAGGACGAGGCGGCCGCGCCGCGCGGCGCCGTCAGTGGCCAGGAGTGTGAAATCAAGTCCGGTCATGATGCGGATGACTCTATGAACATGGCGTCGCCATAACTGAAGAAGCGATAGCGCGCGTCGACCGCGTGGGCGTAGGCGCGCCGTATGGGTTCCATGCCCGCCAGCGCCGATACCAGCATCAACAGGGTGGACTGCGGCAGGTGGAAGTTGGTGATCAGGGCATCGACGCGCTTGAATGGGTAGCCGGGGGTGATGAACAACCGGGTGTCGCCTTCGGCGGGCCCATCGGGTGCCGCATCCTGGTCGACGGATTCCAGCGCGCGCACGCTGGTCGTGCCGACCGCGATGATGCGCCCGCCGTTTGCCCTCGTGGCGGCGATCTGCTCCAGGACCTCGGCTGGCACGACATAGTGCTCGGAATGCATGACGTGCTGGTCGATCCGGTCGACGCGCACGGGTTGGAATGTCCCCGCCCCGACGTGCAGCGTGACGAATGCCTTGCCCACGCCGCGACGGCCGATCTCTTCGAGCAGGGGCAGATCGAAGTGCAGGCCCGCCGTGGGCGCGGCGACGGCGCCGGGCGCGCGCGCGTAGACGGTCTGGTAGCGGTCTTCGTCCTGGGCGTCGGCCGGGTGTGTGATGTAGGGCGGCAGCGGGGTGGCGCCGTGCCGTTCAAGCAGGTCCAGCACGCGTTCCGGGAAGTCCAGCTCGAACAGTTCACCCTGGCGGCCCGTCACGGTGGCGGTGAAGGCGTCGGCCAGGACCACCCGCGAGCCGGCGCGCGGGGACTTGCTGGAGCGGATGTGCGCGAGCGCCGTGCGTGGACTTGTGATGCGCTCGACCAGGACTTCGATCTTGCCGCCGGTTTCCTTGTGGCCCATCAATCGGGCTTTGATCACGCGCGTGTCGTTGAACACCAGCAGGTCATTGGGGCGCAACAGGTCCGGCAAGTCGGTGAACTGTCGGTCATGGAGCGCGCCGTGCCCATCCAGGTGCAGCAGGCGGCTGCCTGTGCGCCGGTCGGCGGGGGTCTGGGCGATCAGTTCCTGGGGGAGGTGGTAATCGAATTGTGAGAGAGACAGCGTGGTGTTCACAGGCGTGGGGGGTAAGGAGGGGGGAGTGGCGCATGGTGCGCGCCGCAATTCGGAAGCGGGTATTTTACGCGGTTGATGTAACTTTCAGCCGATGGCCCGCGCGCGGCGCGGCATCTTTGGGTATGCTGATGTTTTTTTGCCTGGGGTGGCCCGGCGGCAAAAAATTGTGTTTTTTCATGTCGGCGGGTCGAGAGGCGCGTAACTAACCATGGTTCGTTCGGGAAATTCAACAAGCTTCTTCCGCGCGGCACGGCGCGACTGGCTGGCTTTCCTCGCGGGGGTGGCTCTGTCGCTGGGCAGCGCCGGTGCGATGGCCCAGGCTTTGCCGCCGCAATTGCAAAAAGCGTGGCAGGCCACAGGTTTGCCGCAAAGCGCGTTGTCGCTGGTGGTCCAGGAAGTGGGCGGTAGCCGCATGGTGTCCGTCAATCCCCAAACGTCGCGCAACCCCGCCTCTGTCATGAAAATGGTCACGACCTGGACCGGCCTGTCGGGCCTGGGGCCCGATTACCAATGGCGCACCACGTTGCTGGGGCGTGATGGCGCGCGGGTCGACGCGCAGGGCACATTGCGCGGACCGTTGTATGTCAAGGCGGGTGGGGATCCTTTCCTGACGATTCAGGATCTATGGAATCTGCTGCGTGAGCTGCGGTTGCGCGGCATCAAGAACCTGAATGAAATCGTGGTCGACCGTTCCCTCTTCGGCAACGTCGCCACCGATCCCGGCGATTTCGACGACTCGCCCTACCGGCCCTACAACGCCAGCCCGGATGCCATGATGGTGAGCCTGGGCGCGGTGCGCTTGCTGTTCGAGCCGGACGCGGCCGCCAGGAAATGGGTTCCCATCATCGACCCGCCACTGCGTGGGCTGCGGGTTGAAGGCAACGTGAAGTGGAGCAATGCGCGCTGCCCCGGGTCGCCAACCGTGGGAGTGACTGAAACGGCTTCCGCGCAAGGCGTCGTGATTCACGTAGACGGCACGGCGGCGGGGTCGTGTGGCGAGTTCAGCGTGTACAGGCTGGCGATGTCGCAGCCCGACTACTTCGACGCGGTGTTCCGGATGTTGTGGCTGGATCTGGGCGGCACGCTGGCCAAGGGGTTTCGCGCCGGCAGGGTGCCACCCTCCGCCCAACCCATCGTCTGGCACGATTCCGTATCGTTGTCCGACACCATACGCGCCATCAACAAGCACAGCAACAACGTCATGGCGCGCACGCTGTTGCTGACGCTCGGCGCGGAAAAGAACGGCCCGGGGGCGACGCCGGCCTCGGGCGCCAATGCCGCCTTGGCCATTCTGGCGTCCCAGCGTGTGGACACCCAGGGGTGGCATATCGTCAATGGCGCCGGACTGGCGCGTGGGTCCCGCCTGACGGCGGGCGGGCTGGTCAGCATGCTCGACACCGCCTGGCGGTCGTCCCTGATGCCGGAATTCGTCTCGTCGCTGTCCATATCGGGCATGGACGGCACCATGAAGCACCGTCTGCGCAGCGACGGTACTCGTGGCGCGGCGCATCTCAAGACCGGCACCTTGCGCAATGCCTGCTCCCTGGCGGGCTACGTGCTGGGAAAGAGCGGCAAGCGGTATATTGTGGTGAGTTTCGTCAACGATGACCGCGCCGGCGCCGCTCGGCCCTTCGATGACGCCGTGATCGCCTGGCTGGCCGATTCCTGACTTTTCATAAAAATTCCCGCGACATGCCCATACACGAAATCCGTCATCCCCTGATCCGTCACAAGCTTGGCTTGATGCGCCGTGGCGACCTGAGCACCAAGAATTTCCGCGAAATGGCACAGGAGATCGCCGCGTTGCTCACCTACGAGGCTTCCAAGGATCTGCCGCTCGAGCCCCACGTGATACAAGGGTGGTCCGGCGAGGTCACGGTTGAGAAACTGGCGGGCAAGAAGGTCACGGTGGTGCCCATTCTGCGTGCCGGCATCGGCATGCTCGACGGGGTGTTGACCCTCATTCCGGGCGCCAAGGTCAGTGTGGTCGGCATTGCCCGCAACGAGGAAACCCTGCAGGCGGAGCCGTATCTCGAGAAACTCGTGGGCGGGCTGGACCAGCGCCTGGCGTTGATCGTCGATCCCATGCTGGCGACCGGCGGATCAATGGTGGCCACCATCGATATGCTGAAGCGAGCCGGCAGCGTCAATATTCGCGCGTTGGTTCTGGTGGCGGCGCCGGAAGGCATCGCAGCCGTCGAGGCGGCGCATCCGGATGTGCATGTCTACACGGCGTCCATCGACAGCCACCTGAACAAGAATGGTTACATCATTCCGGGCCTCGGCGACGCGGGCGACCGGATTTTCGGAACCCGCCAGAAAGAGGCTTGACGCGGTTGTCTTTGGCGCTGGAATCTGTAAACTCGGTCATGAGCGGCCCAGACTAGTGCCTGTCCACCCTGAATGGGGCCCCCGCCGCCTACCTGTCGGTCAGCGAGGGACTCCTCAGTCAGATTATCCGGCGCTGGCGGGTGTTTCCGATTTCCAATGCAGGAGATGACCATGAGCGCCAAGAAACCAGACGCCAAAGCAACTGAAGAAGATTTCATCGAGAGCCTGAAGGCCAGCTTGGACGATGCCGAGCAGCTTTTGCGGGACGCGGCCAGTACCACCGGCGACAAGGCCGCCGAATTGCGCGAGCGGGCAATGACCTCGCTGCGGCACACTCGCGAAACGCTGTATGACACCCAGGATGCCCTGATGGAAAGAGGGCGCCGAGCGGCCCGCGCCACCGATGACTACGTGCACGACAATCCCTGGCAAGCCATTGGCATGGCCAGCGTGGCCGGATTGCTGGTCGGCATGCTGATTTCCCGCCGGTGAACGCCGCGCGGCAATCGCCTTCTCATGTGAACAGGCTTCAGGAATATGGCACTTAGTCGCGCTGTCGGCGACCTGGCCGGCACCTTGCTGTCCATGGCGCGTACCCGGCTTGAATTGTTCGCCCTCGAAGCGGGTGAACAAAAAGCGCGGTTGATTGGTTTATTGGCCTTGCTGTGCGCGGCGGCGTTCTTCCTGGCGCTGGCGGTGCTGGTTCTGTCGGTGACGGTGGCGCTGTATTTCTGGCCAACCCCCTATCGTTATATGGCGTTGTGGTTGCTGGGGCTGTTGTATCTGGTTCTGGGCATCGCGTTCGCCTGGACGGTACGGGTGCGATTGCGCGGCGATCCGTTGCCGTTCTCCGCCACGCTTGACGAACTGCGGCGCGATGCGGCCCTGTTCGGGCGTTTGCGCGAGCCCGGCGCGGCGCATGCAGACGGTCGGGATGGTGCTCCGGAGAATTCCCCATGAAAGGCGTCTCCGCCCGCAACGAACGGGTGATGCGGATCGAGCTCGCCCGCGCCCGCGCCGCCGTGGAACGCGAGCGTCTCAAGCGTGACGCCTGCGACGCGGTTCAAGAACTGTCGCCAGGCCGCATCGTGTCCCGGTTTCTGTCGCCGCTGGGACGCGGGCACGGGCCTCTGGCTTGGCTGCGCAACGGGGCCGCGCTGGCGCGACGCTATCCTCTGTTGGTTTCCGCCGTGTCGGCCGCGTTTTCGGGGGCGGGCGGGCGCCGCCGCCGCTGGTGGCGCCTGGGGGCCGCCTTGCTGGCCGGAATAGAGGCGGCGCGCCTGTTCTCGCGGCCCAGGGACTGATCCAGGACGTCACAGTCCCAGCTGATCCCACAGCGCGTCCACTTTATCCTTCACGGCGCGGTCCATTTGTATGGGGATGCCCCATTGGCGGGATGTCTCGCCGGCCCATTTGTTCGTGGCGTCCAGTCCCATCTTGCCGCCTAGTCCGGATACCGGCGAGGCGAAATCCAGGTAGTCGATGGGCGTGTTTTCCACCAGCACCGCGTCGCGCACCGGGTCCATGCGGGTGGTCATGGCCCAGACCACCTCCTTCCAGTCACGCGGATCGATGTCATGGTCCACCACCACGATGAACTTGGTGTACATGAACTGGCGCAGGATGCTCCACAGGCCGAACATGACCCGCTTGGCATGGCCGGCATACTGTTTCCGTATCGATACCACGGCCAGACGGTAGCTGCAGCCTTCGGGCGGCAGGTAGAAGTCGACGATCTCGGGCAGTTGTCTGCGCAGCAACGGCACGAAGACTTCGTTCAGGGCGACGCCCAGCACGGCGGGTTCGTCGGGAGGTTTGCCGGTGTAGGTGCTGTGATAGATCGGGTCGCGCCGCATGGTGATCCGATCGATGGTGAAAACCGGAAACCAGTCTTGTTCGTTGTAATAGCCCGTGTGATCGCCGTATGGGCCCTCCAGCGCCATTTCGTAGCCGTTGTCCGGCGGGGGCGAAACACCTTCCGGTACGTCCGGCCGCATGGCGCGTGGGTCTGAAGTCGGCAGCAAATGGCCTTCCAGCACGATTTCGGCGAAAGCGGGCACGTCCAGCTCGCTGCCCAGGGTCTTGGCGACCTCGGTGCGCGAACCGCGCAGCAGACCGGCGAACTGGTATTCCGACAACGTGTCGGGAACGGGCGTGACGGCGCCCAGAATCGTGGCTGGATCGGCGCCCAGGGCCACGGCCACGGGAAACGGTGTACCGGGGTGCGCCAACATGTGGTCGCGGAAGTCGAGCGCGCCACCCCGATGCGACAGCCAACGCATGATCAGCTTGTTCCTGCCCAGGCGCTGCTGCCGGTAAATGCCCAGGTTCTGGCGCCGGGCGTTCGGTCCGCGGGTGACAACCAGCCCCCAGGTAAGCAGCGGGGCCACGTCGCCGGGCCAGCATCGTTGCAGCGGAATGCGGTCCAGATCGACGTCGGCGCCTTCGAGGACGATGTCTTGGCAGGGTGGATTCTTGACCGTCCTGGGGTTCATGTCCCACAAGGCGGCCTTGAGCATGGACACCTTGGCCAGCGCGTCGCGGAAACCTTTCGGAGGCTCGGGTTCGCGCAGTGCCGCCAGCAGTTCGCCGGTTTCGCGCAGGGCGCCCACGTCGTCGGCACCCATGCCCCAGGCGACGCGGCGGGGGGTGCCGAATAGATTGGCAAGCACCGGCATGGCGGCGTCGGCGCCCTGGTGCACAGGGTGCTCGAACAACAGGGCGGGGCCGGCGCGCCGCAGCACCCGGTCACAGATCTCGGTGATTTCGAGATCCGTGTCCACCCTGGCGGCCACGCGTTTGAGTTCGCCCGCTCGTTCAAGCTGTGCGATGAAGTCTCTGAGGTCTCGGTATTTCACTGGTGGGCCCTGGGGGTGGGGGAATACGGAAGGACAAATGTCAAATCCCGTTACATCCGTTGGTCTTGCTGAGGTTAACATCGGTTGTCGGTATTTTATTGGGAAGGAACCGCATGGGCGCAACCCGCTCGGAAAACCCGCTGGGCCTGATGGTTCGCTCTATTGCGCTCCCGCTGGGTGAACTGGTGCATGTGGCCGCCGTCTACCTGGGCATTGCCGCGCTGGTGTTGCTGGCGTTGTGCCTGACGGTTCCGTCTGTGCGTGAGCAGGCTCGGCAGGTGCACTCGGCGCTGTTGGCGGCATTGCAGCCGGACTCAATACAAAATGACGAGTCCGGTACGAATGACCTCGCCCAGTACGAGATGCTTCTTCAAGAGGCCAACAACGAAGCCCAACCGCCTCAGGCATCAGGGCAGGAAGGCTTGCCGCCCACTGGAGCCACCACTAACACTGGGGCCACCGGAGCCACCGCCACCACTGGGGCGGCGGCAGGCACGTCCCCCCAGGCAGAGGCCGAGTCCGCGGGTGGAAAGCCGGGTGCCACCGGGGCGGTGAAATCCGCCCCCGCGCTGCATCAGAGTTTCGTGCGTGAGCTCAAGGCCAGCGTGCATGGGCTGGAAGTAAAAGGGATCAGTCATGCGCAAGCCCAGGCGCTGCGCAGTTACATCGCGCGCAAATACAAGATCGCGTCCAGTGTGGCGGGGGTATTGGTGAAGACCGCGTTCCAGGTGGGGCGGCAAAAGCATCTCGATCCGCAGTTGTTGCTGGCGGTGATCGCGATCGAGTCCGGCTACAACCCGTATGCCGAGAGCCATGTGGGGGCGCAGGGGTTGATGCAGGTGATGACCCAGGTGCACATCGACAAGTTCGACCGTTTTGGCGAAGGCGCCGCGGCGGCGCTGAACCCCATCGCGAACATTCGTGTCGGCGCGCAGATTCTGGATGAGTGCATCAAGCGGCGGGGCTCGGTGTCCGGAGGGCTGGCGTGTTACGTGGGGGCAACGGGCCCTGGCGATGGGGGGTACGGGGCCAGGGTCATGGCGGAACAGCGTCGGCTGGCATTGGCTTCGGGAATTCCGATCTCGAACAAGTAGCCAGTAGTGGCTTCTGTTGGAAGGCGCAGCTTTGTCTCCCCGTGCCTTCGTGGCCCTAAAGAAACGGGGGGACGGAGCACAGCTGGGTTTCAGCGCTCCAGGAACCGCTCCATGCGTTCCACTGCCTCTTGCAGCCGATCTAACCCTGTCGCATAGGAAAACCGCATTGTGTGGCGCGCGTGTGCCTCGCCGAAGTCGCGGCCGGGCACGGCCGCCACGCCGGCTTCGTGCAGCAGGCGATGTGAGAAATCATCGCTGTCCTGGCTGAAGTTCCGGATGTCGGCGTAAATGTAGAACGCACCGTCAGGACGCGCCGGCACATGCAGGCCCAGGCGTTCGAATTCCGGCAACAAATAGTCGCGGCGCTGCTGGAATGATTGCCGGCGGTGCTCGTAAACACGCATGACATCCGGCTCGAAGCAAGTCAGCGCGGCATGTTGCGCCAGAGTGGGGGCGCAGATCGCCAGGCTGGCCGCCAGCTTTTCCACGGCCGGAATCATCGAGGGTGGGGCGATCAGCCAGCCCAGCCGCCAGCCCGTCATGTGAAAGTACTTCGAGAAACTGTTGATGATGACAATGTCGTCATCCAGTGTCAGGGCGCTCTGCGGCTTGTCGCCGTAGTACAGGCCCAGATAGATTTCGTCCATGATGACGAACCCATCGCGCGCGCGGACTTCGGCGACGAGGGCTTTCAAGTCCTCGCGGGCGATGGTGGTGCCGGTCGGGTTGCTGGGCGAGGCGATGAGCACCCCGCGCGTGGCGGGCGTCCATTGGGCGCGGATGTCGGCCGCGCTGAGCTGGAAATTCTGCTCGGCCTGGCAGGGAATCAGGCGTGGCACGCCCCCCGCGCTGGTGATGAAATTCTGGTTGGCCGGATACGATGGGTCGGGCATCAGGACCTCGTCGCCCGGGTTGATGAGCGCCATGCTGGCCAGCAGCAACGCGCCCGACGCCCCTGATGTCACGATGACACGATCCGGATCGACCGGGGCCGAAAAATGTTCCCCATAGTAATGGGCGATGGCTTCGCGCAGCGTGGCCAGGCCGGCTGGCGCGGTGTAGCCGCTCAGACCGGCTTCGGCCGCGCGTCGCAAGGTTTCCACGACTTGTGCGGGTGCGGTAAAGTCGGGTTCGCCGATTCCCAGGCTGATGATGTCGCGGCCTTGCGCGTTCAGGGCGCCGGCTTGCTTGAAGAGTTCCACCGCATAAAATGGCATGACACGGTCGGTGCGCTGGGCGAGACGGGGCATGGGGTCGGGCTTCCAGATAAAAGTGACCATTGTAGAGCTTGCGAACGGTGCTTCACGCCGATCGCGGCCATCGTTCGATAGGAATGCTGCGTTATGCCATCCAATTCCCGCCGGGCCTTTCTCATGGGGCGGCGCACCTTGCGCACGCCTTGGGAAGCCTTCTGTCAGCATATGAACCGGGCGATGGAAGGGACGTTCTATGATTTCGGCGAACAGAATGGCGTGGGTAGCGCGCGCCTTACCCCAGCGCATTCATCCGACGTCCAGCGCGCGCGCGAACTGTGCGTCGAGCATGGCGTCACCATGGCGCTCGATGGTGTCCAGCACGCCAGCGCACTCGACGATTTTCCCGTGTTGTGGATAGACCCGGGACGCGACATGGCGGAGTGCAAGCGCATCGCCGATGACAGCCCCTACTGGTTCGTGCAGCCCGGCTGCATGCTTGGCGAACTCGAGGCTGTGGGGCTGCGTCAGTTCCGGGATCTGCCCGCGCATCTCACCGTCGCGGCCTGGCTGGCCGATCGTGGGCTGTGTGATTGGCGCACCGGGGAAACGTACAAGTCGGGCCTGCAGCATGCCAGCGTCATGCTGGCCGATGGAACGCGCGCCACGCTGGGGCCGTTCGGCGAGAACAGCCATCAACCCCTGGAAGGGCTCACTCTGCAGCGTCTGGTGCCGGCATTGTTCGAACAGTCCACTTCGCAGGCTGCGCAAACGTGTCGCGGACAGGAGTTCTGGCCCGCCCGCTACCGCCTGGACGCCCTCTTGCCGGTGCCCGGCCAGACCGTCAATCTGGCACACCTTCTGCTTGGACATGGCGGCGACCTTGGCTGGGTAGACTGGGTGGTGTTGGATGAGCGCGTCGACAACGAGATCGAGGCCTCTTATTTTCCCCGGTTCTCGACCAATCACGAGGCGCACGACGATGACACCTGGCTCGCGGCCTCCGATGCCGACTCTCAGGTGAAGTATGTGTTTGATCCATCAAACCTTTTTCCCTTCCCAGGGCAGAATCTGTAAGCCGCCCCGCAGTGTTACGCCGCCGGGCGTTCGAGCGGGACGCCGAGCCCATGCCGAATCCGCATAGACGGAATTTCGCACACGGATTTCCACGATGGTGCGCGAAAGCGGGCACTAGGGCTAGAATGAGCTTCTTTCTTCTCACTCACGCGCCATCAAGAAACCACCATGGAAGACAACCTTCGCAAAGCGGCCCTGGAATATCACGAGCACGGACGCCCCGGCAAGATCTCGGTCACACCGACCAAGCAGTTGTCGAACCAGCGCGATCTGGCGCTGGCCTATACGCCGGGGGTGGCGGCCGCGTGCGAAGAAATCGTGGCCGATCCCAAGAACGCGTTCCGCTATACCGCGCGCGGCAACCTGGTGGGGGTCATCACCAACGGTACGGCCGTGCTGGGCCTGGGCAATATCGGCCCCCTGGCCTCCAAGCCGGTCATGGAGGGCAAGGCGGTCCTGTTCAAGAAGTTCGCCGGCCTTGACGTGTTCGACATAGAAATCAACGAAACCGATCCGGACAAGCTGGTGGACATCATCGCCGGGCTGGAGCCCACGTTCGGCGGCATCAACCTCGAAGACATCAAGGCACCGGAATGCTTCACGGTGGAGCGCAAGCTACGCGAGCGCATGGGCATCCCGGTGTTTCACGATGACCAGCATGGCACGGCCATCTGCGTCTCGTCGGCGTTCATCAGCGGCCTGCGGGTCGCGGGCAAGGCCATTGATCAGGTCAAGGTCGTGGTGTCGGGGGCGGGCGCCGCCGCGCTGGGGTGTCTCGATCTCATGGTCGATCTGGGCCTGCCCCTCAAGAACATCTGGGTGACCGACATCGAAGGGGTCGTGTACAAGGGGCGCACGGCGCTCATGGACCCTGACAAGGAACGGTTCGCACAGGAAACCGGCGCGCGCAAGCTGGCCGATGTCATTGACGGCGCCGACGTCTTCCTGGGGTTGTCGGCGGGCGGTGTGCTCAAGCCGGAGATGGTGGCGAAGATGGCTGAACGGCCCATCATCCTGGCCCTGGCCAACCCCACGCCCGAAATCCTGCCCGAGGAAGCGCGTGCCGTGCGTGACGACGTGATCATGGCAACGGGTCGCTCCGACTACCCCAATCAGGTCAACAACGTCCTGTGCTTCCCCTATATTTTCCGCGGCGCGCTCGACGTGGGCGCCACCACCATCACGCGCGGCATGGAAAAAGCGGCGGTCGAGGCCATTTCCCGGCTCGCCCAGGAAGAACAGAACGACGTGGTGGCGGCGGCCTATGGCACCTATGGCGTGTCGTTCGGGCCCGAGTACCTCATCCCGAAACCGTTCGACCCGCGCCTCATCGTGCGCATCGCGCCGGCGGTGGCGAAGGCCGCCATGGACGACGGGGTGGCCACCCGGCCCATCGCCGACATGGAAGCCTATGT
>DASTNK010000163.1:0-9983 GCA_035720945.1 Burkholderiaceae bacterium | reverse complement strand
GGGTGACCCGCCGGCGCGCCGCCCGTTCACCTGAAAGCGTAGTATGGGGTACACTTTCGGGCTTCCGGGTTCGGGCGTCGTCTGGCCGCGAAAACAAAAAGAATAACAGGGTCCGCGCCGCACAGACGAATAGCCTGGCCCACATGAAAGCGGGCGTATCCGGAACCAGCCGCTGGAAGGGTGGCAGAGTGGTCGATTGCACCGGTCTTGAAAACCGGCAACGGGCAACCGTTCGTGGGTTCGAATCCCACCCCTTCCGCCAAAAAGCGGGGTGTCGCAGGCTCTTGACGAAGCATGAAACAGCCGCGGGGCGCGTATATGCCGCCTACGGGGGTGTTTACATTCATGTTCTAACCAAAATAAGCACGGAGGCACCATGAGGAAGATCAGGGTCATCGAGCATATTTCTCTGGACGGCGTGATCCAGGCCCCCGGCGGACCGAACGAAGACAGTGCCGGCTTCGACCATGGCGGCTGGACGGTGCCGCATGGCGACCCCGCAGTGGGGGAAGCCATCACCGTGGCGCACGGCACGGCCTTCGATCTGCTGCTGGGCCGCCGAACCTACGACATCTGGAGCGGCTATTGGCCAACAGCCAACAGCGGTCCGATCGCGGACAGCCTGAACGCGGCGACGAAATACGTGGCCACTCACAGGCCGGACAGCCTTGAATGGGGGCCGGTGGAAGATCTTGGATCGGATATCGTCGAGGGTATTCGCCGCGTCAAGTCAACAAATGGACCGGACCTGATCACTTGGGGCAGCTCGACACTGACGCCAGTGCTGCTCGAACATGGGCTCGCCGACGAAGTCCTGCTGTTCGTCTATCCGCTTCTGCTGGGCACGGGCAAACGTTTCTTTGCGGCGGGCACTCCGCCATGCGAACTCACGCTCGCAAGCACGAAAGCGGCGAGTTCGGGTGTCATCATCAACACCTACCGACCCACCAACCGGCCTTTGCGCACTGGATCCTATGACGATCCGACGTGAAGATGGGCTTCCAACCCGCAGGAGACAGATATGGCCAACCTTATTCCCTGCCTGTGGTTCGACCACGGCGAAGCAGGCAAGGCGGGATTTGGCGCGGGATGGCCTGACATAAGGTCAGCCGAATTGATTGGTGCTCGGGACGGGAATCGAACCCGTATGGCCTATGGCCGGCAAATTTTAAGTCTGCTGCGTCTACCAATTCCGCCACCCGAGCGAGGCCTGAAGTATACACGCGCGTAATTCGTGCGTAATACACAGTTCAAACCACCACAAAGCAGCGCCAACACGCCCCCTCTCGCACACGCATGGGGTGTGTGGCCTCACTGGGTCGAGGCGATGGTGCGCCCCAATGGGGCACACACAACGCCACCAGTCATCAAGCCATGGCCGCCTTTACGCGCTCGGGCCGGAACGGCATCTGGCGCAGGCGCACCCCCACTGCGTCGTAGACGGCATTGCTGATGACCGCCGCTGTGGGGCAGGTTGAAGGTTCGCCGCCGCCCGTCGACATGAACGCCGGGTTGTTGTTCACCAACACGATATCGATGCTGTCCGGGATCTCGTGGAACCGCAGGATCGGATAGCCCGCCCAGTCACGACTGGTGACGTGCGCCTGGTTGAACGTCACTTCCTCGTGCAGCGCGCGACTGACCGACTGGACAATGTTGCCCTCGATCTGGTTGCGCATGCCGTCCGGGCTGATCACCAGGCCATTGTCGTGCGCGACGACGACGCGCACGACGCGGATCTCGCCCGTCTGCTGGTCGACTTCGACATCCATGATGGTCGCCACGCGGCTGTCGTCGCGATTGACCCACGCGATGCCGCGGCCCTTGGCTTTGCGTCCGCTCTGCTTGCCGGCGCTGAACGCGGCGCGCGGCTGCCACCCGTAGAGCTTGGCGGCGGCCTTCAGGACCCCGATGGTGCGTGGTTCCTTGAGATACTTGAGCCGGAACGCCAGGGGATCCTGCTTTGCCGTCGCCGCCAGTTCATCGATGAAGGACTCCATGGCGAAGGTGGTCTCGAACTGGCCCGGCGCACGCATCCAGGCCGTGATCACGCCCACGCGACTCTCGTTGTGGGACGACACATCCGCGTTGTCGAACGTGTACTCGTAGCCAATCGCGGCGTTGCCGAGATTTTTCGTGCCGACCGGTTTGCCGATCAACTCCGAAGGAAGGAGACGCGTATCAGAGAACGTCGGGACCCACATGTGATGACGCCACGCCGTGACATTGCCGTGATCGTCAAGCGCCCCCTCGAGTTCCTGGACAATTGGCGGTTCCTTCGGGTCCCAGCCGTGCGAATCCCACCGCATCCACTGCACACGCACCGGCCGGCCCACGGCGCGCGACATGATGGCGGCGTCCGCCATCACGTGCTCCAACCCATTGCGCCCGTACTGACCTGCGGCTTCAACCCAGCGAACTTCAACGTTGTCGATCGGAAAACCCAGCAACTCAGCCAAGTCACGCTGCGACTGATGCGGCATCTGCGTGCCGCCCCAGATGATGGCTCGGTCTTTGCCCACGTCGGCGATGGCGCACTCCGGGCCGATCGAACCATGTGTCTGGAACGGCGTGAGATACGTGGCCTTGAACGTGTGCGCCGCGACGCCGAGCGCCTTGTCGACATCACCGTGCCTGGCCACGGACTGCGTCTTTCCGGGCGCCTTGCGCACCGCGTCCCAGACCTGGTCCGTCGCCGCCAGGCCATTCCAGTCCGACCACTTGGCCAGACCATCGTCCGGCCCCTTGCGATGCAGTTTGGAACCCAGCTTCTGCGCCGCCTGGATCGCCCCCCATTCGGTTTCCGCCACCACGCCAAGGAAGTCATGGTCGCGCACGATTCGGACGAAGCCGGGAATGTCCTTGAGGCCGGTTTCATCGACCGACAAAAGCCGCGCGCCGACGCCGTACGGGCGCACGACGCGGCCGTGCAGCATGCCGGGCACTTTCACGTCCTGCATATACGTGAATTCCCCCGTCACCTTGCCGGGAATGTCCTTGCGCGGCACCGAGGTGCCGATCACGGTGTACTTGGCGGGATCCTTGAGCCTGGCCCCGGGCGCCACCTTCATGCCGAAAGTCTTGCCGCTGGCGCCGATGGTCACGTCGAGGCGCTTGCCGCCCACCAGTTTTCCGTAAGTAATGGACTTGCCCGACGCGCCCGTGACGGTGATGACACCCGCGCTCGCCGTCAGTTTGTCCACCGGCACGCCGAAGTGCTTGCCAGCCATCGACAGCAGCACCTGGCGGCCCGCCGCCGCAGCGTGCTGGATCTGCGGCCCGGCATATCGGACCGCCATGCTGCCGTAAGAAGGCCCTTGGTCGACCGTGTCAGTCGTCGTGCCCATGACGAGGAAAAAGCGATCGAACGGGAAGTCCAGTTCGTCGGCGGCAATCTGCAGCAGAGCATTCGGCGCACCGTTGCCCTGCTCCACCTTGCCCGTGAACAGCGTGGCGGTGTTGTCTGGATGGATGGCGATCCACGCGTCCAGCTTGGCCGGATCCACCGCCGGGAACGGGCCCCTGCTCTTCATAGCGGCCACACTCGTATCCAGATCCAACGCCCGCTCGGCCGCCATCACCGCAGCCGGCCCGAGCAGGCTGAAGCCCAGCACCAGCCCTCCCGAGGCCTTGAGGAACGCGCGGCGATTGGCGCCGGGGTCGGAAAGCCCGGAGGATTCGATCACATCACGATGTCGCGTATTCATGCCGGTTCTCCCGACTTGGCAACTCGTTCCACGGCGCGGACGATGCGCATGTGCGTACCGCAGCGGCACAGGTTACCGTCCAGCGCCTGCTTGATGTCGTCGCGCGTGGGATGCGGGTTCTTCTTGAGCAGTGCGCTGGCTGTCATGATCATGCCGTTGATGCAGTAACCGCACTGCACGGCCTGCTCATCGATAAAGGCCTGTTGGAGCGGGTGCGGTTTGTCGATGGTTCCCAAGCCTTCCAGCGTGGTGATCTTATGGCCCGCCACTGCCGACAGCGGCATGACACAGGACCGTATGGCGGTGCCATCCATGATGACGGTGCAGGCCCCGCACTGGGACAGGCCGCAGCCGAATTTCGGTCCGTGAAGCTTGAGGTTGTCGCGCAAGGCGTACAGCAGCATGCTGTCTGGTTCCGCGTCAACCGACTGGTCTTTACCGTTGACGTTGAGCGTGATGAGGTCGGGCATCAGTCAATCTCCTTGATGTGAGCCGCGCATTACCGCTGATGGGCGGTTTACGATCCCTTGCCCATGATTCTAAACCCGCGGCAAGACAGCGAACATCATGGATGGAGGATGCGACAGCTACCACACGACAAAGAACAGTACCCACGCCACGCAGAATGGTGTCAGGCCCAGCATGACGATGCCCTCCCCCGCCCACCGGCGCCAAGGCGATGAGCCACGTGTTCCGAGAATGCGCCACACAAGCCTCAGACTCCACAGCAGGGCCAGCGACAACAGGATGAAGCGGGCGCCGGTGGCCCAATACAGCGGCACACCCTCGTTCTTGAGCAGGGACAATGTCGTGGCTGAAAGGCCCAGAAAGACCCCGATACCCGCCGCTGGAATCAGGCCCAGGGCCAGCTTATGCAGCCCGACCCGACCGACGGCATCATGTCCCACGGACTCCACGGGCACGACTTGCGGCCGCCGCGGCATCGGAGCCACGCGGTTGGCCAGCCACAGTGCCAGGTAGATCGGCCCGCCCACCGCGACTGTTGAACCGACAATGAAGAACAGGATGCCCGCACCATCCAACCATGCGAACGTGTCATTGACGGAAGGGTAATGGGTCAGCACGAACCAGGGCGCGTTCTGCGCCAACGGCCAGGTCACGTCATGGTTGATCAGCCACAACGCGGCGGACTGTTTCAGTGTCACGAACCAGGGGCTGGCGCTCCAGAGGAAGGCGCCAACCGCCAGCCCCATCAGGCCGAACACGATCAGCGCCGTCTGCCATGCGTCGCCCTGCGCCACCGTGACGATCTCGGCTTCGGGTGATCGCGGGGTCAGCGTGACGGCGCCACGGTAATCGCTGCAACGCCCACACATGTGACAATCACCCGCTCCCTTCATGTGCCGTAGCGGCACCAGCGGCGCGCAATTGATGGACGCGGTGCGCCGGACGGGGTGGCGCCAGGCGTCTTCATCCACCTTGTAGTGCCACGGAGCCAACTTGGCCAGCAGGTTGAACACGCCGTTCACTGGACAGAGATACTTGCACCACACGCGCTTGTTTCGGCCATACAGGTATCCGACCACCATGGCCCCGGCCGTGGATCCGCCCAGCACGGCCAGCACCGCCCAGGGGTACTGGTACACACTGACCAATTGACCATAGATGGTGGTCAACGCGAAAGCCACGAAAGGCCAGCCGCCCCAGCGCATCCACTTGGGAATGGCCCACCCTCGGCCGTGCTCGCTGGCCCACTCGGTGAGCATCCCTTCCGGACAGAACAGGCCGCACCAGGCGCGTCCGAACAAGGGAATGGACACCAGCACGAACGGCCACCACACGCCCCAGAACGCGAACTGGGCGAAGATGGTCAGGTTATTGAACAATGACGCCGTGCGGCCGGGCAACGGCAGCATCGCCGGCACGATCAGCAGAAACAAGTAGAAGCAGACAATACCCCACTGCAGCTTTCGCAACAGCGGGGCATGATCGCGCAGGTACCCTGCGTACTTCGAGGCGACCAGGCCGAGCGTCGTCATGATTATCGCTGTGTCGCGCCCGCCTGTGCCTTCACCGGCGCGGTGGCCTTCTGATTGGCGACTGGCCTTCCGGCTCGATTCAGCAGGTAGAACACGCAGGCCCAGTAACCCAGCCAGATCAGCAATTCCGACAAGGCCGGATAAGCGCGATACCCGGCGAAATCAGCCAGAATCTTGCCCAGGCCGCCGGACGTGCTCAACAACCAGGAGCTGTCCCACACCGGATCCATTAGGGTTGGCAGAACACCCAGCGAGATCAGGTGATCGAGCCCGCCAACCAACAACGCGCTGGCCAACAGCAACAGCAGGATCTCGGTAAGCCTGAAAAACCGCCGCCACGTGATGAGCCTGCCGCCCAGTTGGAGCACCCAGAACGTGAGCAACGCCGCCGCGAAACCGCCGATACCCGCCAGAGCCAGCCGCCACGCCGCGCCGGAAGCGTCCCCGGCGGAAATGGTACCGTACAGGAACACGACGGTTTCACTGCCTTCGCGCGCCACCGCGATCATGGCCAGCACCAGAAGCCCCCACCAGTTCGCCCGCCCCAGCTGGGTCTGCATGCCGCCTTCGAGATCCTTCTTCAAGGTTCTGCCGTGGCGACGCATCCACACGACCATTTGCACGACCAGGCCGCACGCCACCAACGCCATGATGGCCTGAAACCATTCCTGCCCCTCGCTGGACAGCCAGGACGATATGCCCAACAGCACCAAGGCCAGCAACACCGCCAGCCCCAGGCCGGCGAGCACGCCCGCCCACAACCAGGGCAGGCCCTTGCGCCCTTCAGGGCTGGCCCGCAGCCAGGTGAACAGGATACCGATCACCAGCAAGGCTTCGACACTTTCCCGCCAGACGATGAATGCCACTTGATCCATGATTATGCGATTCCGTTCACTTCTTGGGCACGACCACCAGTGTGCCCTTCACATTCTGATGAAAGTCATCGAAGAACGGGTATTCACCCGGGCGGGAAATGGTGATCACCACGAACGATTTGACGCCCGGACCCATGACTTTTTCCTTGCGCAAGGGCAGGCTTTCGAATTCGACAGGCTCTTTGCTGTTGTTGACCAGAATAAGCTTGAAGCGCCCGGCCGGCACTTCCAGGCGCGCCGGTTCGAACGTACCGTCGGCCTGGAAGGTGAGGGTGAACGTGGGGAGTTCGTCGGCGTGGGCGCCGCCGGCCAGCCCCAGCATCATGCACAGACCCGCCAGCCATGCGCCCACGACGCGCGATGTCGTATTCACAAAGCGCGGCATGTCAGTACCCGCCCTTCTTGCCGGTGCCCGCATACACGAACTCGTAGCTTGTCGTGAAGGTCTTGAACCACGGCGCCACACCGGTTTCCTTGTCGATATGGCGGCCGAAGTGATTCATCTTGTTGGCCGTTGGCGGCGCGATCGTCAGTGTGAGCTTGTACTTGCCCGCCCCTTCGAGCTTGACGTTGTCACCGTAATGTGGCCCATCGTTGGCCACCATGGGCATGAGGTCGCCGGACAGCGTCTTGTCGGACCCCGCCTTCTGCAACGCGTAGTGAATGACCAGATAAGGCATCCACGCCCCTTCCGGGAAGCCATTGGGGTTGTGTGCCAGCGCGTGGATATCGGCCTCGAGGTGGATGTCGGAATCCTTGGCGGGGCGCATCATGCCGGCGGGAGCCATTTCGACAGGTTGCAGGAACACAGCGGCCACTTCCATGCCACCCTGGTCAACCGGTTTGCCGATGGGGTATTCCGCCGCGAAGGCCGTGGCCGACAGACTGGCGCTCAACACGAGCGCGGACAGCAGTATCTTTTTCATGCGTGTGTGTTCCTGATGCGGGATCAAAAGTCCAGGCCAGCCTAACGCCCTCCTGTGGACACTCCCAACCAACGGGGGCGGGACAACGACAAAGGGGCAATTAGAAAACGACGAACGCAACTAGAATGTCAAAACTGGCGCGATGAGAAATGATAATCAATTTTTCTCATAAAGACAAACGATATTCATTCTCATTACAATGCTCCACGCCACACGCAAACTCGGTTGCGACCGGCATGTTTGGCCTGGTAGAGCGCGCGATCGGCGGCGTGCATCAGTGTGGACAATTCGGCCGGAGCATAGTTGGAAAACGACGCGCCGATGCTTACTGTCATTCGCAGCGGAGCCCGCCCTTCCACCGGCACGCCACATGCTTCAATCGACGCCCGAATGCGCTCTGCCACGGTTTCGACCTCGTGCGGCGTATCAAGCGCCAGCAATACGGCGAATTCCTCCCCCCCGACTCGGCCACTGATGTCGGTATCGCGCAACTCTTCACGCAATAGAGTGGCTGCCTTGATCAACGCACCATCCCCCACCCCATGACCATAGGTATCGTTGATTTGCTTGAAGAAATCCAGATCCATCATCAACACAGCCACAGGCTGCCTGCTTTTATGAAGCGCCCGCAGCAAGGCACGGGCTTCCCGATAAAAGCCACGCGGATTGAGCACGCCGGTGAGGCTGTCCGAATTGGCCATGAAGCGCCACTCCGCCAACACGCGGGCCTGAGCGGCCATGACGCTGGCGATGATCAACGGCGCCAGCGCGATGGAAGCCATCGCCAGGCGCAGCGATATCAAGCCGTGTATATCGGCCGGCCCGGTGTACTCGGGCAGAATCCCCCGCACCGCGAATTCCACGGTCCAGATGGTGAAGAACGCGACCAGCAGCGATGTCGTGAAAAAGCGATAAGACAGCGCACAATAGGACAACGCAATCACGGGAAAGGCGATGGCGCCACTCCCCTTGATCAACAGCGATAGCAACAGGCTTGCGACGAGTGCCAGCGCCGGCAAGCAGGCACGCGCCGCCTCGCGAAGGCTTCGACGGCGCCACTTACGCCGACTCCGATGCAGGAACGCGGGCGCGCTCAGCATCACTGGCAGCAAGGTAATGAAGGACAGGAATTCTTCCGAGAACCAACCCAGTGCGCCCGCCAACTCGCCCTGATCCGACACGATGGATGCGAAGACTCCGCCCAGCACGGCTTCGGCCACGGCGGATGCCACAGCCACCACACACAAATGCAGCATCGAGAACGGTTGGCCAAAATCCACCTTGGCACCGAATATCCGGCGGAAGACCAGATAGCCCACGCCTATGCCCACGACATTGATGCCATTGAGAAGGAAGGACTTCAACACCGGGGTGCCGGCAATGAAAAAGTCGGTCGCCACGAACGCCGCCAGCACGGCGACCCAGCAAGCGGGTCGCACCAGCCGTGGGCGCAGGATGAACGCCCCCAGAAGTACAGGATTGGCCGGCCAATACGGCGCCAGAGCATAGGGTGAACGCAACACGAGGCCGAGCAAGGCCAGACAGAACGTTGCACAAGCCATCAGCAAGATGTCCAGCACAGGCCAGCGGCAGGCGGCCCTGGCCCATGCGTGGCGAACACGAGCGGCAAGCGTTAGGACTGACCCAACGTCGTCCCGACCACCATTCGATGCCGCCCTGATTCCACTTCCCATGTCCATAGCCCTTTGCGCCCGACATTATGGTGCCCGGTCAGGGAAAGAGCCATAGGGGTTGTCAAATATTGACTATTTTCGATACAGATCGTGCCGCCTGCCCTCTTTGCAATGGCTCGGTCTGGCGCTGGAGCGTATTCAGGCGCCGGCGCGGATTGGTCTGCTGCTTGGCGACGGGATACACCTGCCCATCTGGGTTATTACGAATGGGCCTGAAGGGGATCAGCGGAGAGAACACCATCGCCAAAAGGCAATCCAGTGCTCAGCGGCCTGACCGCACATAGGTTGCGGAAAACAGAACGGCCGCCGCGCCGGACAATGCACCGGCACAGGCGGCCGCCAACCAGACAGCGGGCAGTGATGCCCACTGCCGTGGTCAGGCCTGGGCTTCGGGAGACGCCGCGGCCGGCCCTTGCGGGCCGCCCTGGGCTTCTATGCCACCGATGGCCTTCATGGACAGACGCAGACGACCCTTGTCGTCGGCCTCGATCACCTTGATGCGCACGACCTGGCCCACCTTGAGCACGTCGTTGATGTTGGCGATGCGATAGTTGGCGATTTCCGAGATGTGCAGCAAGCCGTCACGACCCGGCAGCACTTGCACGATGGCGCCGAAATCCAGCAAGCGCAGCACCGGGCCTTCGTATTCCTGGCCCACTTCGACGTCGGCGGTCAGTTCCTTGATGCGGCGCTCGGCTTCACGGGCGCGATCGAGGTCGGCGCTGGCGATGGTGATGGTGCCATCGTCGTTGATGTCGATCTGGGTGCCGGTTTCCTCGGT
>DASTNK010000162.1:0-7440 GCA_035720945.1 Burkholderiaceae bacterium | reverse complement strand
TGCCCGGCAGGATGTCGCTGGGCTTGAGGCTGGTGATAGCCAGGGCCCGCACCTTGTGCGCCTGGATCTGGGGCATGGCGATGCCCGGCACCATGAAGCTCGCCTGGATGTCGCCCGAGACGACCGATCGGACGACTTCCGGGAATCCCGAGTACGGACTCTGTTGCAGCTTGATGCCGGCCTTGTGCTCCAGCATGGCCATGCACAGATGCGACGAGCTTCCCGGCCCGACGGTCCCGAAGTTCAATGTGTCGGGTTTTGCCTTGGCCAGCGCGACGAATTCCGACACGGTCTTGGCGGGGGAGTTTTGCGGCACGATGAGCACGTTGGGGCTGGTGCCGATCAGCGTGATGGGGGCGAGTTGGTCAGGCTTGTAGCCCAGTGTTTTCTTGTAGAGCCTGGGCGCGGTGACCATCGGGCCATTGATGGTCATCAGGATGGTGTATCCATCGGGTTTGGCGCGTGTGGCTTCGCGCGTGCCGATGTTGCCGCCGGCGCCGGGTTTGTTTTCGACGATGACGTGCTGGCCCAGGACTTTGCCAAGCGGGTCGGCGATGACGCGCGCGAGAATGTCGGGAGACGATCCCGGGGGAAACGGCACGATCATGTGCAGGGGTTTGTCGGGCCAGGTGCCGGCGAACGACGGCGCGCTGAAAGTGGCCGCGGCCAGGGCCAGGCCCAGGGCGGTCTTGTGCCAGATGCGGCGGGAACGGGAAAATGCTTTCATGAGCGATCCTTGGCAAAAGGGAAAATGGAAGAGCGTGTCAAGGTGGTGAGGCGGCTTCGGTGCGTGCCTGGCGCGCCAGCAGCCCCACGACCGCCTGATGGGGCGCCATGCCGTCGAACAGCACGCGGCAGACCGCATGGGTGATGGGGAGATCAATATGATGCGCGCGTCCCAGCGCCAACGCGGCGCCCGCGCAGCGCGCCCCCTCGATGGTGGTGCCGCTGGCCAATACCTGGCGCGGATCCTGGCCCTGCCCGATGGCCAGCCCGGCTTGACGATTCCGCGATAGCGGGCCGGTAGCCGTCAGGACCAGATCACCCAGGCCGGTCAGGCCCATGAAGGTTTCCGCCTGGCCACCCAGCGCGACACCCAGGCGTTGCATCTCGGCCAGGCCGCGGGTGATCAGGGCCGCCCGGGCATTGGTGCCCAGGCCCAGTCCGTCGGCGATGCCGCAGGCAATGGCCATGATGTTCTTGAGGGCACCGCCAACCTCGACACCAATGACGTCGGCGCTGGCGTAGATGCGCGCGGTCTGGCCGTGCAGGGCGGACGTGGCGAGGCGTGTCACCGCGGCCTCGGTGCTGGCGATCGTCAAGGCCACGGGCAGGCCTTGTGCCACCTCGCGAGCGAACGACGGACCGGACAATACGCCTGTGCGCAGTGTGCCGCCTGGCAGCGCCGCGTTCGCGATCTGGTGCGGCAGGCGGCCCGTTTCCGGCTCGAAGCCTTTGCAGGTCCAGATGACGGTGATGTCGCGGGGTTTTCGGGCCGTCAGCGTTCGAGCCAGTTGATGGCAGGTATCCGACAGGCCCGCAACCGGCACACCCAGGATGATGAGGCCTTGGCCGTCGTCCGCCCCGAGGACGTGGTCGACGGCCTCGTCGAATAGACCCGTGCAGCGCAACGCCTTGGGCAGGGCGATGTCGGCGAGGTAACGTTGGTTGGCGTGTGTGGCGTTGATGGCGCGGGCGAGCTCTGTGTCGCGCGCCCATAGCAGGGTGTCGTTGTGGCCGCATGCCAGCGCGGCCAGCGCTGTGCCCCAGCTTCCGGCGCCCAGCACCGAAACGCGCGGGCGCGGGACGGTGCGGGCGTTCATCGCTGGGAGTGCCTTGTTATTGACGGGTCACGCCCGGCGGCAGCACGATGCCGGAATCTTCCTTCTGCCCTTCCTTGGCCAGTTGTTCCAGACGCTGCTCGTACAGGTTCTGGAAGTTCACTTCGGCCAAATGGACGGGCGGCAGCGAGGTGCGGTTGATGGCGTCGGCGATGTTGGCGCGCAGATAGGGGTAGAGCATGGTGGGGCATACGATGCCAAGCAGTGGATCGAGCTGTTCCTCCGGGATGTTCGCCGCCTCGAAGATGCCGGCTTGCGTCGCTTCGACCAGATACAGGACCTTGTCATTGATGCGCGTGGTGATGGTGCCGGTGACCGTGCATTCGAAGACCGTGTCGGCCAGGCGCTGCCCGCCAACGTTGATGGAGACCTCGACGTTGGGACCTTCCTGTTCCAGGAAAATCTGGGGGGCGTTCGGCATCTCGAGGGAGAGATCCTTGACGTAGGTGCGCTGCAGGCCGAAGCTGGGTTCCTGGCCCTCTTGCGCGCTGTTCTGGGAGTTTTGGTCTTGGTCGGCCATGTGATTTCCTGAGAGGATGAAAGAGAAGCCGCGTCAGGCGGCAAGCAAGGGCGCAAGGCCCTGGGCGCGATCGAGCGCGGACAGATCATCGAACCCACCGATGTGCCGGCCGTCGATGTAGATTTGCGGAACGGTGCGCCGGCCTGTGCGTTCCATCATGGTGGCACGCTGCGCCGGCTCGAGGTCGATGCGGATTTTTTCAATATTGGTGACGCCGCGCTGTTTGAGCAGCATCTCCGCGCGAATGCAATACGGGCACACACCCGTGCAGTACATGGTTACGTTTGCCATGGGTTCCTCGGTTTTGGCACGAAAGATCGGCGCATCAGGCTTTTTTGGACAACGGCAGGCCGTCCTTGGTCCAACTGCGCAGGCCACCCGCCAGGCTGACCGCGTCGGCGAAACCTTTCTTGCGCAGCAGCGCGGCGACTTGCGCCGATTCGCGGCCCTGATCGCAAACCACGATAATGGGCTTGTTTTTGGGTAGGGAGTCCAGTTTAGCCTCAAGTTCGGTGCGTGGCAGATTGCGGGCCTGCGGAATGCTGCCGGTCTTGAATTCCTCGGGTTTGCGCACATCGATGAAGATGGCGTTCTTCTGGTTGGCTAGCTGTATGGCCTCTGGAACCTGTACCGACGACGCGCCCCCGCGCCCCTTGGAGATGGTCGGCCAGAGCAGCATCGCACCCGAAATCAAGGCGATGATGATGATGTAAAGATTGTTTTGACTAAGAATAAAATCCACGATGTATCCAGAACTGGCTGTTGGGAGAGGGCTTCCGGCGGCGCCCGCCATCCACGCAGACGGGTGTGGGTGGCGGGCGCTGGCGGGCCACTGACGGCTTCCCCGATGGTGCCGATAGCGCCAATTGCCGGGTCAGCCGGATTTCCGCCGCCGCCGATTATAAAATGAGCCAGAAGACATATTTTTGGGTAACTATCTATTATGCATAAACTAGTGCTGATGCGCCATGGCGAAAGCCAGTGGAACCTGGAGAACCGGTTCACGGGGTGGACCGACGTCGACCTGACGGAAACAGGCCGGCAACAGGCGGTGAATGCGGGAAAGCTGCTCCGGGAGCACGGTTTCGAGTTCGATCTGGCGTATTCTTCCGTGCTGACGCGCGCCATCCGCACCTTGTGGATCACGCTCGATACGCTGGACGCCATGTATACCCCCATCGGCCTGAGCTGGCGCCTGAACGAACGCCATTATGGCGCGTTGCAAGGCTTGAACAAGGCTGAGACCGCTGCGAAGTTCGGTGACGAACAAGTGTTGATCTGGCGCCGAGCTTACGCCATAGCCCCCGAGCCCCTCGACGTCGACGATCCGCGCCACCCGCGTTTCGACCGGCGTTACGCCAAGATCGCGGTCGAGAAGCTGCCCGCGACGGAATGCCTCCAGGACACCGTGGCGCGCGTGGTGCCGTTCTGGAACGACTCCATCGCCCCGGCGTTACGGGCCGGGCGCCGTGTGCTGGTGGCCGCGCATGGAAACAGCCTGCGCGCGCTCATCAAGCACCTTGATGGTGTGTCGGACGACGACATCGTGCATGTGAACGTTCCCACGGGCCAGCCGCTGGTGTATGAACTGAACGATGAACTGCGCCCGATCCGCCATTACTATCTGGGGGATCCGGCCGAAATCGAGGCGGCTGTGGCGGCCGTCGCCGCGCAAGGGAAGGCTAAACATGACTGACGCGAAACAGGGCTGAAAGGATATTTATGCGCGGAGTGGTGGCCGGTTTCGTGTTGTCGTTGGGGTGCGTCGTTGCCGTGCAGGCCGCCGAGTCGCCGTCCCTGGCCGACCGCAAGGCGGCTGCCACGCGTCAGCGCCAGGATCTGCGGGAGCGCATCCAGGCCATCCAGAAAGACATCGACCATCAACAGGCGGCGCAACGCGGTGCGGCGGATCAACTGCGGGCGTCCGAATCCGCCATTTCCGACATCAACCGACAACTGGCCGACTTGGCGGACCAGGCGCGCTCGATCGAGCGGACACAGCGGTCTCTCGACGCGGAAATGGGTGTGCAACGGACGCTGCTGGCCCGTCGTCGGGCCGAGCTCGCCGATCAATTGCGTGCGCAGTACGCTGATGGACTCTCGCCGTGGACGGCATTGCTGTCCGGGAACGACCCGCAAGCCATCGGACGGGATCTGAGCTACCTGGGCTATGTTTCCCGCGCGCGCGCCGAGACAGTCCGCGGCATTCAGAAAGCCCTGGGGAACCTGGCGGACCTTCGCAGGCAGTCCGAAGCGCAAGGTCGCAGGTTGGCCGAGGTGCGAAAAGACACCAGCCAGCGCAAGGTCGACCTGCAAACCAGTGAGAATCAACGCCAACAGGTACTGAGCCGGATCGAGGCTCAGTTGAAGGCGCAGCGCGCCCAGGCCAACCACATGGCGCGTGACGAAAAGCACCTGGGTGGGTTGATCCAGAATCTCGACAAGGCCATCGCGGCGGCCGCTGAAGCCGCGCGCAGGGCCGAAGCCGAGCGCCAGGCCGAGGCGGCGCGCAAGGCCGAAGCCGCCCGCCAGGCGCGCGCCGCGCGGCTGGCACGAGAGCAGGCCGAGCAAGCGCGTCGGCGGGCCGAGGCGGCGCAAGCCGATCAGGCAAGGCGACAGGTGGAAGCAGCCGCGCAAGCCGAGAAAGCAAACCAGCAGGCTCAGGCAGTGCGTCAGCGGGCCCAGATCGAGCAAGCCGGGAAGGCGCAGGAACAGGCCCAGTCTGCGCGAACCGAGACAGCGCGGGAGGCTTCAAGCGTCCGGAGGGCCCCGGAACGCGCGCCCGAAGGCACCGCGCCCCGGGGCGGTTTCCACGGTCTCGGGAGAGGGTTGCCATATCCCGTGCGTGGCGAGGTTCAGGGGCGGTTTGGCGCGAGCCGGCCCGACGGCGGTGGCGTGTGGCGTGGCATCGTGTTGCGCGCGCCCGAAGGCACACCGGTGCATGTGATCGCCGCCGGACGCGTGGTTTATGCCAACTGGCTTAGCGGTTTCGGCAATATCATGATTGTCGATCACGGCGGCGGCTACATGAGCATCTATGCCTACAACCAGACCCTGCTCAAGCGAGTGGGAGACATTGTCCAGGCCGGCGAAACCATTGCCACCGTCGGATCCACCGGTGGTCAGGTCGAGTCCGGACTATACTTTGAAATTCGGCGCGACGGGGCACCGGTCAATCCCCTACTTTGGTTGAAGCATTAATTTCGGTACTATCTTTCAAAATGGGACGGCCGGCTGGCGCGGCGCCCTGGATCGAAACCTCTTCGGGAACGTGCATGAGCACTCGCAGGTTGGGCAGTTTTGGCTTGGTCTTTCTGGGGGCTGTCGCAGGTGTGCTGCTCAGCCTGGGTATTTCCGCCGCGGCGCAGCGTGACGGCCCGCTGCCACTGAAAGAGCTCCAGCAGTTCGCCAACGTCTTTGCCGCCATCAAGAGCAGTTATGTCGAGCCCATGTCCGACAAGCAGCTCATCGACGACGCCATCAAGGGGCTGTTCCTGGATCTCGACCCCCACTCCACCTATCTGGACCCGCAGGCCTACAAGGAAATGCAGGCCATCACCGAGGGTGGCTTCGGTGGCCTGGGCATAGAAATCGGCAGTGAAGACGGCATGCCCAAAGTCATCGCCCCCATCGAAGACACCCCCGCCGCACGGGCTGGAATCATGGCTGGCGACATCATCACCGCCATCAACGGCAAACCCACCAAGGGCATGACGCTGTCGGAAGCCGTCAATCTCATGCGGGGCGAGCCTAAAACCTCCATCGAGCTCACCATCCGCCGCCAGGGGCACGACAAACCACTTGACTTCAAGATCGTTCGCGACATCATCAAGATACGCAGCGTGCGCAGCAAGATGCTGCCCGGTGATATCGCCTATGCGCGCATCGCCCAGTTCCAGGATGGCACCGCCACCGACCTGGTCAAGCAATTGCACGCGCTCAGCAAGAACAAGGCGCCGCGCGCCATCATCCTGGACTTGCGCAACGACCCGGGCGGCCTGCTCGAAAGCGCCATCGGCGTCGCCTCCACGTTCCTGAAATCGGGTGATCTGGTGGTTTCCACCAAAGGCCGCATCCCGTCGTCCAATCACCAGTACTTTGTCAAGCCTGTCGGTTATGTCAACGATTCCGGCAACATGGTGTCCGGTGACATCAAATGGGCCCGTACCGTGCCCATGGTGGTGCTGATCAACATCGGCTCGGCCTCCGCCTCCGAGATCGTGGCTGGTGCGCTGCAGGATCACAAGCGCGCCACCGTCATGGGTAATCGCAGCTTCGGCAAAGGGTCGGTGCAAAGCGTGTTGCCGCTCAGCGAAGACACCGGCATCAAGCTCACGACCGCGCGCTATTACACGCCCAGTGGGCGCTCCATCCAGATCACGGGCGTGGTTCCCAACATCACGGTAGATGACACCGCGCAGGGCAACCTGTTCCGTCTGCCGCGCGAGGTTGATCTCAAACACCATCTGCTCAACAAGGCGGCCACCGCCGAAGACCGCAGCGACGTCATGTCCGACAAGCCCAAGGTCGAACCCAAGATGTTCGAGTTCGGTGGCACCGACGACTACCAGTTGCACGAAGCCGTCAACTATCTTGATGGGCGGCCCGTGAAGCGCCGTGATCCATCGCTGGTGTTGGCGCCCGAGGCAAAAGGCAAAACCAAGCCCAAGGCCAAGGCCGGTGACAAGACAACGTCCCAGTCCACCGAGTCACTGGAAAAAAAAACGCTACTGAACAATGATAAGCCACACGTCGAGCATTTCCGCGTCACGCCCAACGGTGTGATCCGCGTTCACTGACGTGGATGACACCCAGCTGCTGCGCTATGCGCGGCACATCCTGCTCGACGAGATCGGCATAGAAGGGCAGGAGCGGTTGCTGGGTGCGCGCGTCCTGGTGGTGGGGGCGGGCGGATTGGGCTCCCCGGTCGCGGCGTACCTGGCCGGTTCGGGCGTGGGCCACATCGTGCTCGCCGACGATGACATCGTCGATCTGGGCAATCTTCAGCGTCAGTTGCTGCACACCACCGCGCGCGTGGGGTGGCCCAAAGCGCGTTCGGGCCGTCATATGCTGGCCGAT
>DASTNK010000161.1:0-2423 GCA_035720945.1 Burkholderiaceae bacterium | reverse complement strand
CCTTTTATCCTGAATTCCGGTTGATCGCATGCAGTCTCTGTGGATGTTGTTGGCGTGTGCCATGTTCGCTGCCATGGGTGCCTGTGTGAAGGTGGCGTTCGACTATGGCGCGTCGCTCCCCGAGATCGTCCTGTTCCGGGGTATCCCCTCTGTGCTGCTCCTGCTGGCCTGGGCCCGCGCATCGCGCCGTCCCATGAGGCCGATCTCCTGGCGCCTGCATATCTGGCGCAACGTATCGGGTATCACATCCATGTGGCTGGGCTTCTACGCGCTGGCGCATCTGCCGCTATCCACAGCCATCAGTCTGAACTACACGGCTCCGTTGTTCATTGCGGGCTGGATGCTGGTGTGGGGCGGTTCGCAGCGCGATCCGGTGCGTATTGTGGCTGTGTTGTTGGGGTTTTTGGGCGTCATCGGCGTGCTGCGTCCCAGCATCGAGCACGATCATTGGCTGGCCGCCGCGCTGGGCCTGGGCGCCGGGGCGCTGGCTGCCGTGGCGATGATGCAGATCCGGGCGTTGGGGCGTGTGGGTGAGCCCGAATGGCGAACGGTCCTGCTTTTTTCCTGCGGCGTGTGCCTGACCAGTTTCGGGGGGTTCGCTCTTGAAGGGCTGGCGCCGATCGGTCTGCCAGCCGTGCTCGCGCTGATCTGTCTGGGCGTCGTCGGTTTGTTCGGCCAATTGGCCATGACGCGCGCCTTCGGGCTGGGTTCGACCCTGCTGACAGCGGCATTGCAATACGCCACGATCATCTTCGCCGCGTTGCTGGGCATCATTCTCTGGGGCGACCACCCTGACTTCATCGCGTGGGCTGGCATGGCCCTGATCATCGCCTCGGGCCTGTTGTCCGTCTGGCGCACGTACAGTGAAGATCGCGTCATGCGGGGCGCCACCACCGTGGTGCAAAAGGCGGCTGGCCGGTAGAATACGGGCGTGTTCCATTCAGGGGCCGGGGCTTCCGTCTGGCTCGTCAGGAGATTCACCGTGTTCAATTTGCTGATCAGCGCCGCCCAGTTGCAAGACCGGCTCGCGCGCCCGGGTTGTCTGGTGTTCGATGTGCGGCACAGTCTGGCCGACCATCAGGCGGGACGCCGGGCTTATGAGCAGGCCCACGTTCCCGGGGCCTTGTATCTTGATCACGAGCAGCAACTGTGCGCGCCACGCACCGGGCATAACGGGCGCCATCCGTTGCCCGATCTCGCCGATTTCGCGGCGCTCATGTGTTTCCAGGGGTTGACGTCCGATTCGCAGGTCGTGGCCTATGATGATTCCGGCGGCATGTTCGCGGCCCATCTGTGGTGGATGCTGCGTTGGCTGGGGCATCCGGCGGTGGCGGTGCTCGACGGCGGTTGGGGGGCCTGGAGGGCGGCAGGCGGATCGGTCGAATCAGGCTCGAACAGTCCCTCGGTATCTGAGGCCCGGGCCGTCCAGAGTCTCGGTTCAACAGGTCAACCCGCCATGCCCACCGTGGATGCCCAAGCGGTCCTGGATAATATTCAATCGGCGGTTTTCGCGGTGATCGACGCGCGCGCGGGTGACCGTTTCCGTGGTGAATCCGAACCCATGGACCCGGTCGCGGGCCACATTCCGGGAGCCTTGAATCGGCCGTTTCAGCAGAATCTGCGTCCTGACGGACGGTTCAAAGACCCTGGTGTGCTGCGGACCGAATTCGATGCGGCCACAAAAGGTCTGCCCGCGTCGCGAATCGCGCATCAGTGTGGCTCGGGCATCACCGCTTGCCACAATTTGTTCGCCATGGAACTAGCCGGCCTGCGCGGCTCGGCGTTGTATCCCGGCTCGTGGAGCGAGTGGTGCAGTGACCCCTCGCGGCCCACCGCCACAGGAGCGTGACTGCGAGGCGGTGATTGCCAGCGGACGGCTTGGGTGGCCGATGGGTCAGCGGCCGTTCGGTACGGTGGCTGCGACCATCATGCGCCGATACCACTCGTGGAAGTGCAGCATGCCGTCCTCCAGTGGGGACTGGTAGGGGCCGGCCTCGTTCACGCCGCGCCGCCAGAGCGCTTTGCGGCCGGCATCCATGCGCTCCGCGATCTCGTCGTCCTCGACGGCGGTTTCCATATAGGCGGCCCGTTGGGCCAGCACGAATTCCCGCTCGAAGGCCGCGATTTCCTCGGGGTAGTAGAACTCGACCACGTTGATGGTTTCCTGAGGGCTGACAGGATGCAGTGTGGATAGCACCACGACGTGCGGGTAAAGTTCGATCATGTGAGTCGGGAAATACGTGACCCAGACGGCGCCAAACTCGGGTGTCCGGCCGTCTCGGTAATTGAGCAGCCGGTCGTGCCAGGTCTTGTAGGTGTGGGTCCCGGGTTGCGCCAGCGCGTTGTGGATCCCCACGCGCTGCAGGCTGTAGTGCTCGGCGAATTCCCAGGCCAGGTCATCGCAGGTGACGAACTGCCCGAGA
>DASTNK010000160.1:0-5514 GCA_035720945.1 Burkholderiaceae bacterium | reverse complement strand
ACGCTCGCCGAAGACGAGGCCGCGCAAGACAAAGGCGACAACGTGGCCGGCATCTCGCACGCCATGATGACGGAACACTACGCCCTGCCCGGCCAGCTTGTCGTCGGCACGGACTCGCACACGCCACACAGCGGCGCCCTGGGCTGCGTCGCCTTCGGTGTGGGCTCCACCGACATGGCCAATGCGTTCATCACCGGTGCTGTGCGCATGACCCTGCCGGAATCGTTGTTGATCCGGCTCGAAGGCCACCCGCCGGCGGGCATCACCGCCAAGGACATTGTGCTGGATCTTCTGGCGCGGACGGAGATCCGCGCCGGCCTGGGCGTGGGCAAGGTTTTCGAATTCGCGGGGCCTGTCGTCGACGGTTTGTCGGTGGACGAACGTGCGACGCTCACCAACATGACGGCGGAACTCGGCGGCCTCACCGGCATCGTGGCGCCAGACTCCCGCACCGTGCGCTTCCTGCTGGAACGGCGCGGCGTGGAATTCGTCGTGGAACCGTGGATGCGCAGCGACACCGGTGCCCACTACGCGGCGACGCTGTGGGTGGACTGTGCCCGGTTGACGCCAATGGTGGCCCGCCCGGGTGACCCGGGCAACGGCATCGCGCTCAAGGATCTTCCCGGGCCCGTGCGCGTGGACATCGCCTACGGCGGATCATGCACCGCAGGGAAACGCGCCGACTTCGATCTCTACCATGAGGTGCTGGCATGGGGGCTTGCGCGCGGCCTGCGCGTGGCGGACTCGGTCACCCTGTACCTGCAATACGGCACGACCGCCGTCCGCGACTATTGCATCGAGCGGGGCTACGACCGCGTGTTCCAGGCCGTGGGCGCCCGCATCCTGGAGCCGTCATGCGGCGCGTGCGCGAACTGTGGCCCCGGGTCGTCGACCCGCGCCGATCAGGTCACGGTGAGCGCCATCAACCGCAACTTCCCAGGTCGATCAGGCCCGGGCGAAGTCTGGCTCGCCAGCCCGCCCACCATCGTGGCGAGCGCGCTGGCCGGAGAGTTGACTTCTTTCGAGGAATTGAAGGGGCGGCAGATCCAGGCGTGAACACGCCTCAATGATGCGGCTCATCCGGCGTCAGGTGGGCTTCCCGCGAAACGGTGGCCTCTTCGCCGATGATGCCGGGCGGCCGGAAAATCAACACCAGCATGAGCACCAACCCGATAAGAATGGTCTGCGCCGCACCACCCTTGACCTGAAGGTCGATGGGCAGCATCGCCTGCGCCAGGCTACCGCTGAGGGTCCAAACCCCCCACATCAGCACGGCGCCCAGAATGGCCCCTTTGTTGTTGCCGCTCCCGCCGACGATCAGCATGGTCCACACCTGGAACGTCAGGATGGGCATGAAATCCTGTGGACTGACATAGCCGATGAAGCTCGCATACAGCGCACCACCCAGCCCCATGATCGCCGATCCGATGACGAACGACTGCAACCGGAAGCTGAAAGCGTTCTTCCCGAGCGAGGAAGCGGCTTCCTCATCTTCGCGGATGGCTTTCAGCACACGCCCCCAGGGCGAACGCACGATGGCCTCGAGCGCGGCGTAGATGACCACCACCGTCACCACCATCACCGCCAGCATCAGCAGGTTGCGTCCCAGTACGGACTGGAACAGATCGGGCAGCAGCCGGGGGATGCTGGTGGCGCCCTGGCTGCCGCCGGTCAGGAACGACGCGTTCAGGGCAATCAACTGGAAAATGGCGCCGATGCCTATGGTGACGATGGCCAGGTAATCGGCATGCAGGCGCAAAGTGGGTATTCCCACAATGAACCCAATGACCGCGGCGGCCAGCGCGGCGCCCGCCAGCCCCACGCCGTACGGCAGTCCGAACCCACCCAGATGCGTGCCGTATGCGGGCCCACATAGAATCGCGAAGGCATACGCACCCACCAGGAAGAATCCGGAAACCCCGATATTGAAGAGGCCGGTGTAGCCCCATTGCAGGTTCAGCCCCAGGCAGACCACGCCGAAGACCAGCGCCTGAATCAGGAAGAACACCAAATATGAACCCAGGCCGCTCATGATCGGTCTCCCAGAATGCCCTTGGGGTAGATCAGCAGTATCAGGAACATCAGCCCGAACCCCACGGCGGGCATGTAGGCCGCGCCGATGAACGGCACCGACATGGACTCCGCCAGGCCGATGATCAACCCGCCCAGCACGGCGCCGTAGATGCTGCCCACGCCCCCCAGAATGGCGGCGGCGAACATGGGCAGGATCAGGTTGAAACCCATGTCCGGCGCGATCTGCACGGTCAGGCCGAAAAGCACGCCCGCCACGGCGGCCAGCGCGCCGCCCACGATCCAGGTCCAGCGAATGACACCGTGCACATCGATGCCGGTGATGCTGGCGAGCGCCGGGTTGTCCGACACAGCCCGCATCGCCTTGCCCAGCCGGGTGCGGGTCAGGAACAGGTGCAGCGCGACCATCAGGACAGCCGTCAGCACGATGACGAAGATTTCATCGGCCGTCATGCGCATGCCCGGAAAGATCTCCATGGCGATGGCGATGTTGCGCGAATAGTATTCGGGCTGCGGCCCCCAGACGAAGATGACGACGTTGCGCAGCAGCAGCGATGCGCCGAACGACGCGATGACCAGCGTGACCTCGATTTCGCGCCGGCGCAGCAGGCGGAACAACAGCCAGTCGAGCAGCAACGCCAGGCCAGCCGTCAGGACCGCCGCCACCACGATGGCCAGCAGGAACCACCAGCCGAACGTGAGCGGCCCGATGGTGGCGCCGCTGACGAACAGGCTGGCGAACACCAGCGCGAAATAGGCGCCGAACGTGAGGAACTCGCCATGCGCGAAATTGGCGAAACGCAGGATGTTGTACGTGAGGGTCAGACCGATGGCGCCCAACGCCAGGGTCGCGCCAAGGATGATGCCGTTGACGAAGTACTGGAGCATTATGTCAACCCCCGCCGGATGCCAAGGTAGAGTTCGCCGACCTCGGGGTTGTGCAACAGTTCGGATGCCTGCCCATTGATGCGATCCTTCCCCTCGGCCAGGATGTAGCCGCGATCGGAGATGGCCAGCGCCGCCTTGGCGTTCTGTTCGACGACAAGTATCGTGACGCCCATGTCGCGCACCTCTCGCACCTTGGAGAACACCACGCCGACCAGCTTCGGAGACAACCCCGCCGAGGGCTCATCCAGCATCAACACCTTCGGCTGCGCCATCAGCGCGCGTGCCACCGCAACCATCTGCCGCTCGCCGCCCGATAGCGTGCCCGCGGGTTTGCGGCGCCGGTTGTTCAGCGAGGGGAACAACGCGAACATGCGCTCCACCCCTTCCCGGATCGCATCCCGGTCCTGCTCTATGTACGCCCCCAGTTGGAGGTTCTCCTCGATGCTGAGCCGCACGAACACGTTGTTGGTCTGGGGCACGTAGGCCAGACCACGGCGCACCATGTCGTGCGCCGCGACGCCCCCCAGGTCATCGCCGAACAACCGCACGTTGCCGCCCCGCACCGGCACGAGCCCGGCGATGGTCTTGATGAGCGTCGACTTGCCCGCCCCATTGGGTCCCAGGACGGTGACGATCTCGCCCTCATCGACCCGCAGGTCTATGCCGCGCAGAATGTCGCATTCCGGCACGTAGCCCGCCACCAGGCCGGTCACGCTCAACGCGGCGTCGCTCATGGCGTGACCCCTCCGAGGTAGGCCTCGAGCACCGTGGGATCGCTGCGCACGACCGACGGTGGGCCCTCGAGGATGAGCCGCCCCTGCGCCATCACCAACACCGGGTCGCACAGGTTCATGATGAGATCCATGTTGTGCTCGATGATGAGAAACGTGATGCCGCGCTCGTTGAGCTCGCGCAGCTTGTCCATGATGATGACCAGCAGGCTGGGATTGACGCCGGCGCCAGGCTCGTCCAGGAGAATGAGTTTTGGGTCGGCCATGAGCACGCGGGCCAGTTCAAGCAGCTTCTGCTGCCCCCCTGACAGGTTGCGCGCGTATTCGCCGGCCAGTTTTTCAAGGCCCACGAAGGTCAGGATCTCGCGTGCCCGATCGCGGCAGGCGCGTTCCTGTGCGCGAACCGTGGCACGGCTGAACCAGTTGTTCCAGAAGCGCTCACCTGCCTGGCCGGCTGGCGCCAGCATGGCGTTTTCAAGCACGGTCATGGCAGCGAACGGACGCGGGATCTGGAAGGTGCGCACCAACCCTTCCCGGAAGATGCGGTGTGGCGGCAGACCACCGATGCGCTTGCCCAGAAAGGAAATATTGCCGGACGTGGGCCGATGAAACCCGGCAATGGTATTGAACAGCGTGGTCTTGCCGGCGCCGTTGGGACCGACCAGCCCGGTGATGGACCGGGGCCGCAGCGTGAACGATACATCGTCGACCGCGCGCAGCCCGCCGAACTCCCTGACCAGATTCTTGACTTCCAGCATACGACCTACCCTTCGAACACCGTGGACCCACGCTGGCCGCCCCGCCCGCGGACGCACCACGGCGCGCGGGCGGCTGGCACGACTACTTGATCTTCTTGCGCAAGGTGTCTATCTGATCCACGGTGACCATGCCGACGTTCTCGACTTTTCCACCCTTGACCGACCACACCACCATGGGCGCGGCGATGTCGCCATTCGCATCGAACTCGAGCGGGCCGGATGCCCCTACATACTGAATGGGTTTTTTCTCGGCGATCAGCTTGGCCGCCTTCTTGAGTTGCTCCGCCCCGGCGTAGATTTTGGTGCCGTTGGGGTCGGTGACTTTGCGGATGCTGTCGCGGATGGCCGTCCCTGTGGCGCTCTTGGCGTATTCCATGGCCAGGCCGACGATGACCGCCCCGTCGTAGGCATTGGGAATGTAGGCCTGCGTGGGCAGTTCGCCATATTTCTTCTGGAATTCCTGCTGGAAGGTGGCCAGCGAAGGCGTTTTCACCGAGCCGGCGGCCGTGCCATGCACGTGCGTCATGTATTTCGGACCCACGTCGTTGACGAACGGCTGTGATTCCAGCCCGTCGGGGAACAGGAACTTCTGTGTGCCGCCGGCGGAAATCCATTCGCGCGCGATGGTCGTGCCGTCACCGGGGTAGCCGATGAGGAACAGCGCATCGGGCTTGGGGCTGAGCGCCTTGTTGACCTCGGACCGGTATGACGCCTGGGCGGGGTTGTAGACGACGTCTTGCGTGACCTTGCCACCCAGTTTGGTGAACGCGTTGACGAACTGCGCGCTCAGGCCTTGCCCGTAGGCGTTGTTCAAATACAGGACCGCCACATTCTTGTATCCGGCATCCAGCGCCACCTTGGCCATCGCAACCCCTTGCAAGGCGTCGGACGGCGTGGTGCGGAACCAGTAACCGTCGGTTTTGCCTTCCTTAGCGAGTTTGGTGAAGGTGGGGGACGTGGAAGACGGTGAAATCAACACGACCTTGCCTGGCGCCGTGACCGAGGTCAGCACGGCCGCGCTGACGCCGCTCGACAGCGCACCGACAATAGCCGGAACATGTTGCACATCCACCAGTTTCTTGGCGGCATCGACGCCAACCGAAGGA
>DASTNK010000159.1:0-3921 GCA_035720945.1 Burkholderiaceae bacterium | reverse complement strand
TAGGCGGCGCGTTCAGCGCAGCGGGATCAACACCGAATGCAAGCTCATGCTGCTCACGCATGCGTTCGAGGAACTGGACTGTATCGCGGTGGAGTGGCGCACCCATTTCCTCAACCATCAAAGCCGTGCCGGCATAGAGCGTCTGGGCGCCAAGCTTGATGGGGTTCTGCGCCAACACCAGATCTCGCCCAACGGTACGTTGCGTGATACCTGCGTCTACAGCATCATTGCCAGCGAATGGCCCACGGTGAAGGCGCATCTGGATCATCAACTGTCCAAGCCCCGGGCCGCGCTGTCATAAGAACGGCCCCGGGGGTGGCGCCTGGGCCATGGGTGGGATACGCCATTTGCGCGGGTATTGGTGTGGATATTCCATGGCCCGCGCCTCGGGCGCCATGGTGCGCAGGCTTACAATGCCTCTTTCGCCGACGCCGCGCCAGTGCCCCGTTTGACTGGTTCGACCCCTTGTCTTCGGTGCCATTCGCCAAGTTCATCTATTCCCCCCAATGCCGTCATCCTCCCCGTCAACGCCTCCCCGTCCCTCAACCGCGCTGGATGTCCTGCGGCGGATATTCGGATACGAGTCGTTCCGGGGTGAACAGCAGACCATCATCGAGCATCTGATCGATGGGGGCGATGCACTGGTCCTGATGCCCACGGGCGGCGGCAAGTCGCTGTGTTACCAGATCCCCGCATTGGTGCGCGATGGCGTGGGGGTGGTGGTGTCACCGCTCATTGCACTGATGCAGGATCAGGTCAGCGCGCTCGTTGAACAGGGTGTGCGGGCGGCGTTCCTCAATTCCACGCAAGACTGGCGCGAAGCGCGCGAAGTCGAGCAGGAATTCCTGGCCGGGCGCATCGACCTGCTGTACGTGGCGCCCGAGCGTCTGCTGACCGACCGCTGCATGGAATTGCTTTCGCGCGGGCGCATCGCCTTGTTCGCCATTGACGAAGCGCACTGTGTCTCGCAATGGGGGCACGATTTCCGCCCGGAGTACCTGGGGCTCAGTATCCTGGCCGAACGCTGGCCGCAGGTGCCACGCATCGCCTTGACGGCCACCGCCACGGCGGCGACACGCCTGGAGATCGTGCAGCGCCTGGAACTGGGCTCGGCGCGTCAGTTCGTCGCCAGTTTCGATCGGCCGAACATCCGTTACCGCATCGTGGAAAAGAACGAGGTGCGTCGCCAGTTGCTGGCGTTCATCCAGGCGGAGCATACCGGCGACTGCGGCATTGTGTACTGTCTGTCACGCGCGCGCGTGGAGGAAACCGCCGAGTTCCTGTGCGACCAGGGCATCGAGGCGCTGCCGTATCATGCCGGGTTGAGCGCATCGGTGCGCGCCGCCAACCAGTCGCGCTTTTTGCGCGAGGACGGCCTGGTGATGGTGGCCACCATCGCGTTCGGCATGGGCATCGACAAGCCCGACGTGCGCTTCGTGGCGCACATCGATCTACCCAAGTCGGTTGAAGGGTATTACCAGGAAACCGGGCGCGCGGGCCGCGACGGGCAGCCCGCCACCGCCTGGCTGGCATATGGCCTGCAGGATGTGGTCCAGCAGCGGCGCATGATCGATGAGTCGCCAGGCGACGATGCGTTCCGGCGCCGCCTGGGGGCGCAGCTCGATGCCATGCTGGGCCTGTGCGAGACTGTGTCCTGCCGCCGTCAAAGACTGCTGGCATATTTCGATCAGTCCCTGGAACCCTGCGGCAACTGCGACACGTGCCTGGAGCCGCCGCAGGCGTGGGATGGCACCGTCGCCGCGCAGAAGGTGCTGTCCGCCGTTTATCGGCTGTGGCGCGAACGCGGCCAGCGTTTCGGGGCGGGACACCTGATCGACATCCTGCGCGGCAAGCTCACGGCGCGCATCGAGCAGTATGGCCACAATTCGCTGTCGGTGTTCGGTGTGGGGGCGGATCTCTCCGAGCAGGTCTGGCGCGGGGTGTTGCGCCAATTGCTGGCGCAACGCTTGCTTGCCGTGGACCACGAAGGGTACGGCACGCTGGGCCTGACGGACGACAGCCGCTCAGTGCTCAAGGGCGAACGGACACTGATGCTCAGGCGTGAGCCTGAAAAGAAAGCCCGGGGTGCGCGTGTGCCATCCAAGCGCGCGAAAGAAGACGTTCTGCTGCCCCCGGACGCCCAGACCCGGTTCGAGGCGCTGCGCGCCTGGCGCACCGAGGTGGCGCGCAGCCATGGCGTGCCGGCCTATGTGATCTTTCACGACGCCACGCTGCGCGAGATCGCGTTGCATCGCCCGACCTCGCTGGACGAATTGGGGCACGTGAGCGGCGTGGGTGCGCGCAAGCTGGAAGCCTACGGCGCCGACCTGTTGGACTGTGTGGACGGCGTCAGTTGAACAGGTCGGGGGTGTCTGGCGCGGATGGCGGCGTCAGCCCCAGGTGCCGCCATGTGGACTGCGTGGCGATACGGCCGCGGGCGGTGCGCTGCAGGTAGCCGTTCTGGATGAGATAGGGTTCGATGACATCTTCGATGGTGTCGCGCTCTTCGCCGATGGCGGCGGCGAGGCTGTCGACGCCGACGGGGCCGCCGTCGAACTTGTGGATGATGGCTTCGAGCAGCTTGCGGTCCATGAGATCGAGGCCCTGGGGGTCGACTTCCAGCATGGACAGCGCGGCGTTGGCGGTGTCGGCGTCGATGCGGCCATTGGCCTTGACTTCGGCGTAGTCGCGGACGCGGCGCAGCAGGCGGTTGGCGATGCGCGGTGTGCCACGCGCGCGGCGCGCGATTTCGCGGGCGCCGTCGGGGGTGGCGTCGGCGTTGAGCAAGTGAGCGCTGCGCATGACGATGCGCGCCAGGTCGTTGGTGTCGTAGAACTCGAGCCTGGCGACGATGCCGAAGCGGTCGCGCAGGGGGTTGGTGAGCATGCCGGCCCGGGTGGTGGCGCCGACCAGGGTGAACGGCTGCAGGTCGATCTTGACGCTGCGCGCCGACGGGCCTTCGCCGATGAGGATGTCGATCTGGAAGTCTTCGAGGGCGGGGTAGAGGATTTCCTCGACGACGGGCGACAGCCGGTGGATTTCGTCTATGAACAGGACGTCGTTCTTTTCGAGGTTGGTGAGCAGCGCGGCGAGGTCGCCGGCGCGTTCGAGCACGGGGCCCGATGTCTGGCGCAACTGCACGCCCATTTCGTGAGCGACGATGTGGGCCAGGGTGGTCTTGCCCAGGCCCGGCGGGCCGAAGAGCAGGACGTGATCGAGGCTTTCCTGGCGGTTGCGGGCGGCGGAGATGAAGATTTCAAGCTGTTCGCGCACGCGATCTTGCCCGACGTAGTCACCGAAGGCCCGGGGGCGTAGCGCGCGCTCGATGGATTCTTCGTTGGGCGAGGCGGTTTGCGGGGCGACGATTCGTTCCGGAATGGCGGAGCCGGACAGCGAATCGGAGTGTATGGCCATGGCGGACGAGTTTGAATGGGTACCGTGGGGATTTTACCGGTTGCGGGGGCGAGCCCGGAGCGGGTCAGGTGGGTGGCCTGTGTCTGATACTGTACATGATAACAGTATTTTCGCTCGGGCCGGCACCTTGACGACCTGATGTGTGACAGGCATGATTTGTAAACGACACCTCATTCTTGCCGGATTCCATGCCTCAGCAAACTCCTGAACCACAAGCTGTTTCCAGCCCTGTTACGCATAGCGTGATTTTCCTTGTCGCCACGCTCGCGGCGGGGGAAGAGGCCGCTGCCACGGTGCGCGCCTGGTGCGCCGATATTGCCGCGCTGGTGCGTTCCGTCGGCAAGCGTGTGCCGTCGGGCAACCTGTCGTGCGTGTGCGGGTTCAGTGCCGGTGCCTGGGATGCGTTGTTTGGCGAACCGCGTCCGGCTTCGTTGCATCCCTTCCGCGAGGTGGGCGTGCCGGGCCGCTTGGCGGTTGCCACGCCGGGCGACATCCTGCTTCACATCC
>DASTNK010000158.1:0-3284 GCA_035720945.1 Burkholderiaceae bacterium | reverse complement strand
CGCATGCCCGCATCAGGGGCCCGGCCTCGCCATTGGTGCCGATGGCGTACGCCACGCGGTCTGGTACGAAGCAAAGAACGGCCCCACGATCTGGTACGGCCAGCTTGATCCCGACCATCCGGCGAAGCACAAGCTGAAGATCGGCGGTGCCGGTGCCGGCCATGCCGATGTCGCCGCGCACGATCACACCGTGTGGGTGGCGTGGAACCAGGTCGATGCCAAGGGCTATACGCTGATGCTGCGCCGCTCGACCGACAACGGCGTGCACTTCGACGCGCCCCGTGCGATCAGTCACATCGATGGCGCCGCCGGCTCGCCGCAACTGCTGCAGTGGCAGGGGCGCGCCTACGTGGCGTGGAACACCAGCGCCGGCTTCCGGCTGATACCTGCCGAGGTGCAGTGACCATGCGCCGCCCCGCACTCATCGCCGCGCTTGCACTCACCCTGGCGCTACCCGCCCTCGCGCAGGCGGACACCCTCACCGCGCTCACGCCCGCCGAGGTGCCCGCACTGCTGAAGCCACCGGCCCACGGTGAACGCATCCTCGCCATCTGGGCGCTCGACTGCGCCTACTGCGAATCGAACATGCAGGCGCTGGCGAAACTGCAGCAGGCCCATCCGCACGAGATCACCCTGGTCACCGTCGCCACCGACGACATCGCGCAACGCCAGGCGATCGAGCAACGCCTGCAGCACGCAGGCCTGGACAACTACCCCGCCCGCGCCTACGCCGCCATCACACCGGACCGCATCAACTACCTGCTCGATCCCAGCTGGGGCGGCGAAACCCCGCGCACACTGCTGATCCGCGCCGATGGCACGCACCTCGGCATCAGCGGTGAACTGACGCCGCAGCAACTGCAGAAGCTGCATTGACGGTTCGGCCCACACCGCCGGATACGCACTGCTGTCCAGGATGATGTTGGACACCTGCAGCCATGCGCTACACATGCTGAAATCGGGCTTTTTCCCGTCATTCCGGCCTTCGCCAGGATGACGGGCATGATTGGTCACCGCCAGCCGATTCGAGTCGCCTCCCTGCCATAGCCATGCAAACGGCGTCCCATCTTCATGAAGATCCGTGATCTGCAAGACACCAGCCACCCGCCCACCATCGCCATGACACGTACCGGGCCAACCAACCTTCCGCCCGCCAACAACGGCCACTCGATTACTGCAGAGCCAACCCGAAGACGGCCATTGCAAATGATCGGGTATTTCTCATCCGTTGCATTCTGCAACTGAGTTCGCCAACGGATTTTCCCGGAGCTGAAAAACATTTCCTTCCGGATCATGTCCATCGCAAACGCGAACACCTTGAAATTTCCACTCGCGCGCGGCCGAGTTCAAATGCCCGCCGAGTTCGGTTGTCTGTTTCCGCGCGGCCGCGATGCTTTGAACGAAGTGGACCAACTTGATCGGTGAACCTTCCCGCCTTGTCGGCGGGTCGCTGACTTTCACTGTGGCGGCGATATTCGCCGGGATTGCCACGACTGAAAGCTGGAATCCGCCGCCTTCCAGAACGATGTACCCTTCCCCGGTTTCAACAACGACAAGACAGGCGATCGCTTCGTAGAACTTGCTGATACGAAGCATATCCTTCGCATAGATGACTGCGGCCGCAACGAATTGGCTAGACATCTGCTGATCCTTGTACGAGTCATGACTGGACGGCCATCCGGGCTTGAATGCGGACGTCGGCTGGCAGCCGCCGGTCGGATAGTTGCGCGGGATGGCGACAGTTGATCGCCCCTCAGCTTGATCGCATCAGGAGGCGCCATCGCGGTTTTCGCCGAAGTACAAGGTATGTCCTTGATCGTCCCGAATGACAAACTCCCGTGTGCCCCAACTGGTGTCGTGCAAGTCCTCCACCAGCCGGACCCCTCGACTCTTCAGGGTCACAGCCGCAGCTGCGGCATCATCAGTCTCCAGATAGAGATGGAAGTGCCCGTCCTTGGCGACGGCCTCGATCGAAGGATCTTTCTCGTCTGCCAGTTTCAGATGGAATATCTGATTTCCGGATCGAATCCCGGCGTAGAAGTCCTGGTGCTCGAAAGCCAGCGTCAGACCCAGCGTGTTCGTGTAAAAACCTATCGACGCAGCCAGGTCGGTCGTGCGGAGTTGGGTAATGACATGCGTAATTTTCATGATTCCTCGGCTCCCCCGGTTGCCCTTTCGTCCAGGGCTTCGCGCTCGCGTCCAATGTCGATCAACGCCGCCAGCGCTCGACGCGCGGCCTTTACACCGCTTTCGCCCACGCGGGTCGTCAGTTCGGCATCGATAGCCTTGCGGGCAATGGCTTGAGTCTTCGCCGCATCGCGCCCGCGTTCGGTCAGGGTCACGGTCAGTCTGCGGCGGTCGTGTTCGTCGATGGTGCGTTGCAGGTAACCGCGCGACACCAAGGTGTCGACAAGCTGACCTGCCGCCTGTTTGGAGATCCGTAGCTCCTTGATGAGCGCGCCCAACGGCGCATCACCCGCACCTAACGCCAGGCCACCGATGACATACAGGCCATTCCTGGGGAGATCATCGTAACCGGCGTCGGCCAGAGCACGGCGCATCGCGGTGCCATAGGTGACCCGAGCATGTCGCAACAAAGCCGGTAGCACGACGTCTTCAAACCAGCAGCCAGCTTTGGTCATGGCCATCTTCATTTAGTACTTGTTATTGACTATAAATATACAATACCAATTGACCACGTCAATAGCCTCGCGACGCCCCACCGTGCCTCCTCAACCAGCGCCGCGTGCCAGCCGTGATGATTTCGCCAAGGTGGGTCTGATTCTGCTCGCCATCCCAGCGGCTCTCGACAACCGAAGGACTGGTCAAACCGGGATCCAGCGCCTTCTATTGAACATCGAGGCACTGGATGACCAAACCTTCGTCTGTTGTAAAGCACTCCCTGCTTGCGCAGGAATGACGAACACAAAGCCGGTTGTTCAGACCCGCCCTGATGCTGCCAGCCACGCATATCAGCCGGCGACCGTCACGATCATCAAAACCAGAGCCGCATGCCAGCCTGCCCACAATCAATGGCCTGCAAGCCTGCCGCACCAAGTTCCTGCCGGCGTCAGCCCGAAGCAACCCCGTACGCATCGAACAACGGCGCTGGCTGCGGGCAGCCCGGCCATAAAACCCGCATTGGCCATTCCGTCGTATCCTTGTCAGCTGACTCTCCACGAGAAAGGCATCGCGATGGACAAGGTTTACCCAAGTGCAACGAAGGCTCTTGATGGTTTGCTGTTCGACGACATGACCATCGCCGCCGGCGGCTTCGGCCTCTG
>DASTNK010000157.1:0-9084 GCA_035720945.1 Burkholderiaceae bacterium | reverse complement strand
TCCGGCGCTGGCCGAAACGCCGGCCTGCGCCACCTCCCCCACCCTGGGGCTACGACAGCGGCATGCTTGGAAGGCTATTGCCCCGGTATGGGCTTGTTGGCTCCCCCGCATATCACCAACGCGAGCTGTCTATCGGGGCCTGGGGTGGGCCCGGTGTAAGGCGTGCGCCGGATCTGGCTTGGTCAGGCGGGGGCAGTCGTCGGGCGACTGTTTGAGCCGTGCCCGCAGGGCGCGGCGAGTTTCGCCCGACGCCCGCCTGGACGAGACAGATCCGGATGAAGCACGCCGTGCCGGGCACGCCCCTGGCCCCGATAGCCAGCGTCTTAAGATACCAAAAGCGCCCCCAGCTCAATCCACCGGCGGCCGATAATGGCGGATGCTCATCAGTATCCCGCAGGCAATGCCCAGCGTGGTCAACGCCGTCCCCCCATAACTCATGAACGGCAACGGCACACCAACCACCGGAAGAATACCCGTCACCATCCCGATGTTGACGAACACATAAATGAAAAACATCATCGCCATGGCGCCGGCCATCAGACGCCCGAACTGCGTGGGCGCCCGGGCGGTGATCGTCAATCCGCGCAAGATGATCAGCGCATACAGCACCAGCAGCATGACGCCGCCATAGAGCCCGAACTCCTCGGCGAAAACAGAGAAAATGAAATCGGTGGTGCGCTCCGGCACGAAATCCAGATGCGACTGCGTGCCCTGCATGTAGCCCTTGCCATAGATACCGCCCGAACCCACCGCGATCATCGACTGTATCGTATGAAAACCCTTGCCGAGCGGATCGGAGGTGGGATCCAGCAACGTGCACACCCGGTACTTCTGATAGTCATGCAACACGACCCAGTGCACACTAGGCTGACAGATGTCGTGCTGGTAATACACCAGCAAACCCACGCCCACCGCCAGCACCACGAACACCGGCGCAAGCAGCTTGAACGACAGGCCGCCGAAATAAATCACGCAGAACCCCACCGTGAACACCAGGAAGGCCGTGCCGAGATCAGGCTCTTTCGCGATCAGGCCGAACGGGATGAGTAACAGCAAGCCGATGGCCACGTAATCGAGGAAATTCATCACCCCTTGCTTGTGATGAAAATACCAGGCGAGCATCAGCGGCACGGCGATCTTCATCATTTCAGAGGGCTGTATTCGCGTGAGACCGATATTCAACCAGCGCGTCGCGCCCTTGCTGGTTTCGCCGAAGAAGGCGACCCCCAGCAGCAGAACAATGCCGAGAATGTAGAACGGCACAGCCAGGCGCATCAGAACCGGCGGCGGCAACATGGCCGCCACCCACATGAAGGCGAAGGCGATGGCGAAATTGCGCAACTGGTCGGCGAAGCGCCAATCGATGCCTTCCACCGCCGAGCGCATGACAGTCATGCCCACGATGGCCATCAGCACGACCAGCGCGAGCAACGGCCAGTCGAACGCCGTCACGGCCATCTTCCCCCACCGCATTAATTGCTTCATTTCGCGCCTCCCGTATCGGAAGTGTCTGACAGGAACGCAGAGGAATCCACACCATGTTCCATATCCGTATCCTCGGCTCCACCCGGGAAGATCAGCTCACCATCGCCACCGACCGCGTCGGGGGGGCCGGTCCGCACGGGGGAACGGGCCCGCGCCGTCTTGTACGCCGTGGTCTGCGCCGCCAGCGAGGGCGGGACACTGACCAGGTTTTCATTCTCGGTGCGCGTCGGAGACAACCAGTAATCGAAAAGCTTGCGCGCGATCGGCGCGGCGACCGACGCTCCCCAGCCACCGTGCTCGACGATGAGCGCGACCGCGATGCGAGGGTCATCATACGGTGCATAGGCGATGAACAACGCGTGGTCGCGCAGGTTCTCGGGTATCTTCTGGCCGCGATGCGGACGCACGCCTTTCAGGCTATACACCTGGGCCGTACCGGTCTTGCCCGCTGCCTGATAGGGAGCCCCTTTGAACGCATTGCGCGCAGTGCCGACGCGCACCACGTCCTTCATCGCGTCCTGGACAATATGCAGATTCTCGGGCTTGAGCGGAATCGTGTAGGACGGCTTGGTCACGGTGTGGGTCACCGCGCCTGTCTCGGGGTTTTCGATCAGGCTGACGAGATGCGGTTTCATGCTGACGCCGTTGTCGGCAAGCGTGGCGGTGGCGTGGGCCAGTTGCATCATAGTGAACGCATCGTATCCCTGGCCCACCGCGATCGACACGGACTCCCCCGCGTACCAACGTTGCTGCGATGGCTTCTTGAACGCGTGCCGCTTCCATTCCGTGGAAGGCAGCACACCGCGTTTCTCGCCATCCAGATCGATGCCGGTAAGCTGCCCGAACCCGAACTGCTTGGTGAAATCGTGCAAGGCATCGACACCGATGATGGGGCCCAGCGAGAAGAAATAGGTGTCGGACGACACGACGATGGCCTTGTGCATGTCGGTCGGCCCGAATGCCTCCCCCGCCGCGTTGTGGAACTTCTCGCCACCGAATTCGAAATACCCCGGATCGGGAATCAGTTCGGTCGGAGACCGTTTGCCCATTTGCAGCGCCGCCAGTGCGACGAAAGGCTTGTACGTCGAACCCACGGGGTATGTGGCGGTGATCGGCCGATCGATCAGTGGATGGGCTGGATCATTATTGAGCTTGTTCCAGTTTTCGACGTCGATGCCGTCGACGAACAGGTTGGGATCATACGAAGGCGCCGACACAAAAGCCAGCACGGCGCCCGTTTTGGGATCAATGGCGACCAGGGCGCCACGCTTGCCCTTGAACTGCTCCTCGGCCACCTTCTGCAGGCCTATGTCGATGGAGAGCACCAGATTGGAACCGGGAACGGGGTCTGTGCGATGCAGCACACGCACTGGACGGCCTGACGCCGTGACCTCGACCTCCTCGACACCGGTGCGGCCATGCAGCACCGACTCATAGGATTTTTCGATACCACGCTTGCCGATGACCTCGGTGCCGCGATAGTTGCCCGCCTTGCCTTCCTTGTCGAGTTCCTCCAGGTCGGAGTCGGAAATGCGCCCCACGAAACCCACCACGTGCGCCGCGGTTTCACCTTGAGGATATTCCCGCACCCATCGCGCGCGCAGTTCGACACCCGGATACTCGTATGCGTGGGCCGCGAACCACGATGCCTCGATGCTGTTCAGGTTGTTGCGCAGCAGGATGTGCGAATAACGCCCCGCACCGTCCAGTGTGCGCAAAAAGCTGCGCCGATCGCGCGGACTGATGTAGACGATGGTCCCAAGCGTGTCGAGCATGTGGCGCATGGAGCCCTTCACATACGCGGGGACCACCTCCAGTGTGTAATCGCGATAATTCTTGGCCAGCACCACACCATTGCGGTCGACGATCTCGCCGCGCCGGGGCGGAATGGGGACCACGGCAATGCGGTTCTGATCAGCGCGCGCCGACAGGCCGTCATAGCGCACCACCTGCAACACCCAAAGCCGAGCGAGCAGGGCACCGAAACACAGCAACGCGAAAACGCCCGCGACCCAGACCCGGGTCAGGACCTTCTGTTTCTGCCGATGCGACGTCTTCTTGAACTCGAACATAAATGGGTGACGAGGCGGATCGAGGCCCGTTCAGGCTAACCGATTGCCATATGACTGAAAGAACTGATCACAAAAAACGGCATACCGCCGCTGCGCCCCCAGGAATACCGGTCACGGCCTGCCGAGGGTCACCCCTGTCCGGGGTCCACATCGTCGAGGCGCCGTTGAGGCAACAACAACAGAATGTCGGCGAGCGGCCACAGGGCCACCGTCAAGAGCGCCGACCAGACCCATTGCCAACCCGCCCATTCGCCCGCCAACCACGCATGGACGAAGTGTGAGGCGGCTTCGGCGACAAGCACCACGGGTAGCATGTGCAACGCCTGCACCACCGCGTTGAACCGCAGCAGTCGTCGCGTCAAGGTGACCGCGCCGTAAGCCGCCAGCGTATAGGCCAGCGCGTGACTGCCGAGCAGGCCCGCGTCGTGCACGTCCATGAGCAACCCCAGGACGAACGCCGTGAACATACCCACCCTGCGCGGCTCATTCAGACACCAGAACAGCACCACCAGCAAGAGCAGGTCTGGCGCCGGCGGCCATAGCCGCCAAGGCAACAGGGAGATCAACCAGGTGAAGAAGATCGACCCCCAGATCATCCGGCCGCTGGACGGACGCCTGATGACCGTGGACTCCAGGGACAACAGGAAACTCAGCGTGGAGCGTCCGGACGTCGTATTATCGACCGGTTTTCGAACCATCGGTTCCCGCTCCTTCGGCATGTTGTTCCGAGACATCCACCTTCAACACCAGAAAATGCCGGTAGCGCTCGGGGTGCGACAACGGCGTGGCCAGCGCGAGCGCGAACCCCGATCCGGCGTCACGCTCGACGCGATCGACCCTGGCGACCAGCAGCCCGGCCGGGAAATACCCGCCTATGCCGCTGGTGATCAGGGTGTCGCCAGCGCGGATGTCGGCATCCGCCGTCAGGTAGCGGACCTCGACCTTGCCCGACACATTGCCGCCGAACGCAATGAGACGCAGCCCATTGCGCAGGACCTGCACCGGGATCGACACCTTTTCGTCCGTCAACAACGCCGCTTCCGACGTGAATGGCGTCACCCGCACGATCTGGCCCACCACACCGCCCTCGTCGATCACCGGCATGCCGGGCCGGATGCCGCTGGACGTCCCCTTGTTGAAAATCAGGTGGTGGGAAAACGCATTGGGTGGCTCGTAGAGCACTTCCACCGCCACCGAAGGCTGCGAGACCGTTTCAGCAACCTTGAGCAGGCGCCGCAACTGCCGGTTCTCGGCCGAGAGCTGGGCCGCGTGCGTGGCGATCTGGGCGAGCTCGATGCGCTGACGCTGCAATGCCTCTTTTTCCGTGTGCGCCAGCGACGCGGCATCCTTCCAGTCGTCGAAACGCGCCACGACGTCGCGTGGTGCGAGAACCAGGCGCTGAAAGGGATAGATCGCCACCGCGATCGCCTGGCGGGCCGGATTGAAAACCTTCCAGCGGGAATCGATCACCAGCAGCGTCAGCGACAGCAGGACCAGGATGAACAGGCGGAACTCCGCCGTCGGTCCGCGCTTGAAGAGTCTGATCGTCCCGTGTTGTTGCATGAGCTGCCCTCAATGGCGCCGGAATGCGCCGGCGCACCGATGACATGGCACCCGACCCGACAGCCGAGGATTCAGGCCTGTCCGCATAGGAGCAGGCCTTAATCGTAAATGAACACGGCTCCCAGACGCTCGAGGTGCTCCAACGCCTCGCCGCAGCCGCGCACGACGCAAGTGAGAGGATCTTCCGCCACCAGCACCGGCAAGCCGGTTTCTTCCTGCAGCAACCGATCGAGATCGCGCAACAGCGCCCCGCCGCCGGTCAGGGCAATGCCCTTGTCGGTGATGTCGGCGCCCAGTTCAGGAGGGGTCTGCTCCAGCGCCGTCTTGACCGCCGAGACGATCTGATTGAGCGGATCGGTGAGTGATTCCAGGATTTCGTTGGAGGACACCGTGAAGCTGCGCGGTACACCTTCGGACAGGTTGCGGCCCTTGACTTCGATCTCACGGATTTCCGAGCCTGGGAAGGCCGAGCCGATTTGCTTCTTGATGAGTTCGGCGGTGGGCTCGCCGATGAGCATGCCGTAGTTGCGGCGGATGTAGTTGATGATGGCCTCATCGAACTTGTCGCCGCCAACGCGCACCGAACCCTTGTACACCATGCCGCCCAGGGAAATGATGGCGACCTCGGTGGTGCCCCCGCCGATGTCCACGACCATGGAACCGCTGGCGTCGGCCACCCCCAGGCCTGCGCCGATGGCCGCGGCCATGGGCTCTTCGATGAGGTACACCTGACTGGCCCCCGCCCCCAACGCCGATTCGCGGATGGCGCGGCGCTCGACCTGAGTGGAACCGCAGGGCACGCAAACGATGATGCGGGGACTGGGCGCGAACATGCTGCGCGGATGCACCATGCGGATGAACTGCTTGAGCATTTGCTCGGTGACGGTGAAGTCCGCGATGACCCCGTCTTTCATCGGGCGGATGGCTTCGATGTTGCCCGGCACGCGACCCAGCATCTGCTTGGCCTCGCTGCCGACCGCCTGGATGATTTTCTTGCCACTGGCGCCGCCATCGGTGCGAATGGCGACGACCGATGGCTCATCGAGCACAATGCCCTTGCCGCGGACGTAAATGAGGGTGTTGGCGGTCCCCAGGTCGATGGCCATGTCGCTGGAGAAGTAACTGCGAAGAAATCCGAACATGAGTGCTCAGTGTGAAGTCGAGATTTGGAAGCGTCGCGAGAAGCGATCGGCCCCGCGTTCATGCCAGCGGCCGGCCGCGCGACAGGCGATTTCCCGCCCAGCCGCAAAGGGGGAAATCAGCCAACGATTGAAACCCGTAATGATAACTTATAATCTATTCGGCAATAAGCCGAACAGCAGCTTATTTTGATCTATCCGCCCCTGCCAACCGCTTGAAGTTGCAATTTGTTTAACAAATACACCGATTCGCGGCCAGGGCGATTTTACGACCAGACACATTCATGGCTATCAGCGACCAGGACATGGCGCGCATCGCGCGGCTTGCGCGTCTCGAACTTTCCGGGCCGGACGCTGCGCGCGCCCGGGATGAACTCAACGGCATCCTCGGGCTCATCCAGCAATTGCAAGCGGTCGACACCTCTGGCATAGAACCCATGGCGCACCCCTTGTCCGCGCACCAGGATGTCGTGCTGCGCCTGCGCGCGGACCAGGCCGATGCCACGCGCACACCGCAACAGCGCGACAACCTCATGGGCAATGCCCCCGCCACCGACAACGGCCTGTTCCTGGTTCCCACCGTCATAGAATGACCATGCCCCTGCACAACGAATTCGACGGTATCGGCGCCTTGCGCGATGCCCTGGCAGCCCGCTCAGTCAGTGCGCGGGAACTCGCCGCAAGCGCCCTGGAAGCGGCGACGGCGCGCACCGACCTGAATGCTTTCCTGCACGTCGATCCGGACCTCACCCTGGCACAGGCCGACGCCGCCGATCTGGCGCTGGCGCGCGGCGAGGGTGGCCGCCTCACCGGCATTCCCATCGCCCACAAAGACGTGTTCGTGACACGCGGTTGGCGCACCACCGCCGGCAGCAAGATGCTGGCCGACTATGTCAGCCCGTTCGACGCCACGGTCGTCGAACGTCTGCGGCAGGCCGGAGCAGTGTCGATCGGCAAGCTCAATTGCGACGAATTCGCGATGGGCTCGGGTAACCAGAACTCGGCGTTCGGCCCGGTTCGCAACCCCTGGGATCCCCGCGCCATTCCGGGCGGCTCCTCGGGCGGGTCGGCCGCCGCGGTGGCCGCCGGCCTGGTCATGGCCGCCACGGGCACCGACACGGGCGGTTCCGTGCGCCAGCCCTCCGCGCTGTGCGGTGTCAGCGGCATCAAGCCCACCTATGGCACCGTCTCGCGTTTCGGCATGGTCGCCTTTGGCTCCAGTCTCGATCAGGCGGGTCCGTTCGCGCGCCACGCTCGTGATCTGCTCGAACTGCTCGATGCGATCAGCGGCTTCGACCCGCGTGATTCCACCAGCCTGGAAACCTGCGATGGCATCGCAAACGTTCCCGGACGCATGCGCGCCGACTTCGACACGGCCATGGAACGCCAATCCGACTCCGGTGGCCGCCCCCTGGAAGGCCTGCGTATCGGCGTTCCCCGTGAGTACTTCTCGGACGGTCTCGCCGCCGACGTGGCGCGCGCCGTGGATGCCGCGCTGAAAGTTTTTGAGTCGCTGGGCGCCCGTCGGGTGGAAATCTCGCTGCCGCGCACGGAACTGGCGATCCCGGCCTATTACGTCATCGCCCCGGCCGAGGCATCCAGCAACCTGGCGCGCTACGATGGCGTGCGCTATGGGCACCGCGCGGAAAAATACGGCGACCTGAACGACATGATCAGCCGCTCGCGCAGCGAGGGCTTCGGCCCGGAAGTCCTGCGCCGGATCCTGGTGGGCACGTACGTGCTATCCCACGGCTACTACGACGCGTATTACCTGCAGGCCCAGCGCGTGCGGCGCATGATCGCAGACGATTTCCGGCAGGCGTTCGACAAGCATTGCGACGTCATCATGGGCCCCGTCACGCCAACGGTGGCCTGGCACATAGGCAAGAACCGCGAATCCCCAACCGCCGATTGGCTGGCCGACATCTATACCCTGGGCGTCAGCCTGGCGGGCCTGCCGGCGATGTCCGTCCCTTGCGGTTTTGGCGGCGACGACCAGTCGTTGCCTGTGGGGCTGCAGATCATCGGTGATTATTTCACCGAAGGCCGGCTGCTGGCCCTCGCCGACCGTTTCCAGAAATCGACCGACTGGCATCTACGCAAACCGGGACAACAATAATGGATTGGGAAATCGTCATCGGGCTGGAGACTCATACCCAGCTCACCACGGCATCCAAGATTTTCTCCGACAGCAGCACTCGCTTCGGTGCGCCACCCAACACGCAGGCCAACGAGATCGACATGGCGCTGCCCGGCAGCCTGCCCGTCATGAACCGCGCCGCGGTCGAACGCGCGATCCAGTTCGGCCTGGCGGTCGGCGCCCACATCGCACCGCGCTCGATCTTCGCCCGCAAGAACTACTTCTACCCCGACCTCCCGAAAAACTACCAAATCACACAGTACGAGATTCCGGTGGTCCAGGGTGGAAAGATCCATTTCTTTGTGGGCGAACGGGAACACACCGTCAATCTGACCCGCGCGCACCTCGAAGAAGACGCAGGCAAGTCGCTGCACGAACATTTCGCCGGGCCGCATGGCGAATCGTCCACCGGCATCGACTTGAACCGTGCCGGCACGCCACTGCTGGAAATCGTTTCCGAACCCGAAATGCGCTCAGCCGCCGAAGCCGTGGCCTATGCGCGCACACTGCACGGATTGGTCGTGTGGCTGGGCATTTGCGACGGCAACATGCAGGAAGGGTCGTTCCGCATGGACGCCAACGTCTCGGTGCGCCCCAGGGGCCAGCAGGAATTCGGCACGCGCAGCGAAATCAAGAACCTGAACTCGTTCCGCTTTCTCGAGCGCGCCATCCAGTACGAGGTCCG
>DASTNK010000156.1:0-15434 GCA_035720945.1 Burkholderiaceae bacterium | reverse complement strand
CCCCGGAACAGGACGATCTCGGGGAGCGACGCGCCATAGTCGAACGCCACCTTCACACAGGCACCCATGGCAGCGAACATGGCACACGCCAACAACATCCACAGAGACTGCATGCGATCAACCGGAATTCAGGATAAAAGGCCGCAAAACCGATACTATACTCTGCAAATTACAGAGTCTGACGGCCCTATCTCCACGCGGTTGATCGCGGCGCCAGACACCCATGCGAATCAGGGGATCCCGCACCATGAAACGAATAGTCCTGTTCCTGCTGACCAACTTCGCCGTCATGCTCGTGCTCGGCGTGGTCATGAGCATCTTTGGCGTCGGCCGTTTCCTCACTGCGAACGGCCTGAACCTGTCTCAATTGCTGGTGTTCTGCGCCATCGTCGGATTCACCGGCGCCATCTTTTCTCTGCTCATCAGCAAATGGATGGCCAAACAAAGCACTGGCGCCCGTGTGATCGACCCGCACGCGCCCGCCAACGCCACCGAAGCGTGGCTGGTGGATACGGTGCATCAGTTGGCCGATCGGGCCGGCGTGGGCCACCCGGAAGTCGCCATCTACGATGGCGCGCCCAATGCGTTCGCGACCGGCGCCTTCAAGAACGACGCGCTGGTGGCCGTTTCAACGGGCTTGCTCGAGAGCATGAGCGAAGAAGAGATCACCGCCGTGCTGGGGCACGAAATGTCGCATGTCGCCAACGGCGACATGGTGACGCTCACGCTGATACAAGGCGTGGTCAACACGTTCGTGCTGTTCCTGTCGCGCATCGTCGGGTATTTCGTGGACCGGGTGCTGCTGAAGAACGAGCGGGGCGTGGGTCCGGGCTATTACGTGAGCGTGATCGTCTGCGAAATCGTCTTCGGCATCCTGGCTTCCATCATTGTTGCCTGGTTCTCGCGCCTGCGCGAATACCGCGCCGACGCCGGCTCGGCCCGATTGCTGGGCTCGCGCGACCCGATGATCCATGCCCTCGCCAGGCTTGGCGGCATGGAGTCGGGCGACCTGCCCAAGACGTTCGAAGCGTCGGGCATTTCCGCCGGAGGCGCGGCGTCCCTGTTCGCCTCCCACCCACCGATCGCAGCCCGCATCCAGGCGCTGCGCAACTTGAACCCGGCATGAAGTCGGGACAGGCTACACTGCAACGCTATGAGCGAAATCCTCGCACTGCTTGACTTCGCCGGCTATGTCGCCCTGTTGCTTTGGGGCGTGCACATGGTCCAGAGCGGTGTGCAACGCGCATTCGGCGCCGCGTTGGGCACCGCGCTGAGCCATGCGCTGGGCACGCGGCTGCGGGCCTTTCTGGCGGGGCTGGGCATCACGGCCGCGCTGCAGAGCAGCACGGCAACCGGCCTGATGATCACCGGGTTCGCCGCGGGCGGGCTGGTGGCGCTCGGGCCAGGCCTTGCCGCGATGCTGGGCGCCAACGTGGGCACGACACTGATCGTCCAGGTGCTATCGTTCAACCTGACGGCGTTGGCACCAGCCCTGATCCTGGTGGGCGTCTGGCTGTTCCGCAGCAATCAGCCTGGTCGCCGCCGCGATCTCGGGCGCGTGTTCATCGGCCTCGGGCTGCTGCTGCTGTCGCTGCACGAACTGGTGACTCTGTTCGCCCCCATCCAGCACGCGACCCTGTTCCATACCATTCTGGACGCGCTCGCCACCCAGCCCTTTCTCGCCCTGCTGCTTGCCACCGTGCTGACCTGGGCCGCGCACTCCAGCGTGGCCGTGGTGGTGCTGATCATGTCCCTGTCGGAGCACGGCTTGGTCGCACCCGGCGTCGCCTACGCCCTGGTGCTGGGCGCCAATCTGGGAACCGCGATCAACCCGATCCTCGAGGGGGTTAACGACAATGACCCGGCAGCCCGGCGGCTTCCCATGGGGAATCTCGGCACGCGGGTGGTCGGCTGCGTGCTGGCCATGATTGTGCTGCCCTGGCTGCCGGCCGCCATGAGCGCCCTGACCTCCAGCCCCGCGCGCGCGGTCGCCAATTTCCATACCCTTTTCAACGTCGTGATCGCCGTGGCGTTCATGCCTTTCCTGAAACCTTACGCCAAACTGCTGACGCGCCTGATGCCGAAGCGTGTGGACCCGAACGATCCGTCCAAACCCATGTATCTGGACGAAGCCGCGCACGAAGTGCCCGCTGTGGCCCTGGGCAACGCGGCCCGCGAAGCACTGCGCCTGTCGGACATGCTGCAAGCCATGCTCAACATCGCCCGCGCCGGGTATCTACGCGACAACCGGCACCGGGTCGCGCAGGCCCATACCATCAACAACGGCCTGACACGCCTGGACAATCACATCACGGCGTATCTGGCCACGCTGGATCAGGAAAACATGAACCAGGACGACCACCGCCGGTTGGAGGAAGTCCTGACGTTCAGCGCCAACATCACCCATGCGGCCAGCATCACCTCGAACGGCCTGCTCGGGCACACATCGACCCTCAGGAAAAAAGGCTGGTCCCTCACCGGCGAACAGCGCCAGGAACTCACGCACGTCCTCGACCGGCTGATCCGCAACCAACGCCAGACCGCCGCGCTGTTCGTGGCCGAAGACCTGAAGTCGGCGCGCCAACTGGCGTTCGAGAAAGACGAATTCCGCGCGATCGAATCGGCGGCCGCGGAACGCCAGTTGCAGAAGATCAAATCAGGCCAGATCGAATCCGCCGAAATCGGCTCGCTCTACCTGGAAATACTGCGCGACGTCAAGACCATCAATTCCTATCTGGTGGGCGCGGCGGCCTACCCGATACTGGCCCGGCACAACGAGCTGCTGCCGAACCGGTTGCGCGCGACGGAAAACTGACGGTCATTTCAACCCGCTGAGTGCCACGGAGAACCGATGGTCATTTTCTGACGTGGCCCTCGAACCAGTCGAGCGCCAGGCGCCAACCATCCCGCGCATCCTCGGCACGATAGCTAGGACGGTAATCCGCGAAAAAAGCGTGGCCCGATTCCGGGTACACCTTGAACCGCGATGCGCGCGCCGCGTCATTGCCCTGAGCCAGCAGGACCTCGAGCGCACGCACATCGTCAACGGGAATGCCTGTATCCTTGCCGCCATACAAGCCCAGAACCGGCGCATGCAATTCATTGGCGAGATGGATGGGCTGATGCGTTTGCAAGGGTCCGTGCCCCGCCGCGATGCGGCCGTACCACGCGACCGCCGCCTTGCAATCCGGATTGTGCGCCGCGTACAACCAGGCGATGCGGCCACCCCAGCAAAAGCCGGTCGCCCCCAGTTGGCCGGCCGCCCCACCATGCGCCATGGCCCAGGCGGCGCAAGCGTCGAGATCGGCCATCGCCTGCTCGTCCGGCACGTTGGCCACGACATCGCGAACCAGTGTCGGGATATCGGAATACGAGCCCGCATCGCCCTGCCGCTGCGTGAGCTCGGCCGCAACCGCCAGATACCCTTGATGCGCAAACCGCCTGCAAACATCCTGAATGTGATCATTCAACCCGAAGATTTCCTGGATGACCAGAATCACGGGAAACGCACCCGTGCCGGCGGGCCGGGCGAAATACGCTTTGATCGACTGCCCCGGCGCGGGAAGATCGAACAGACCTTGTTCCAGTCCGGCGGACGACGTATGGATGGTGGATGTTGACGACATGATGGAGCCCTCGGAATGAGTCATGATATTTAGTGCGCCTGTTCCCAATTGGCGCCGACGCCAACCTCGGCGACCAGCGGCACACGCAGTTCGGCCACCTGGCACATGAGCGCCGGCACCCGCTGAACCACCGTTTCGACTTCTTCGGCGGGACAATCCAGTACCAGTTCGTCATGCACTTGCATGACCATCAGCGTTGCCAGCTTCTGTTCCGCTATCCATTCCTGGACAGCGACCATAGCCATTTTAATCAGGTCGGCCGCTGTGCCTTGCATCGGCGCGTTGATGGCGGCGCGCTCGGCCGCCGCCAACCGCGGCCCCTTGGCGCCGCGTATGTCCGGCAGCCACAAGCGTCGTCCAAACACCGTTTCGACATAGCCATTCTCGCGCGCCTTATGCCGCGTCCTGTCCATGTATTCGGCCACTCTCGGATACCGCGCGAAGTATCGGTCCATGTAGGCCCGTGCCGCATCGCGCGTGATACCAAGGCTGGACGCCAGGCCGAATTCGCTCATGCCGTAGATCAGCCCGAAGTTGATGGCCTTGGCGGCACGGCGCTGCTCAGACGACACGTCGCCGAGCGCCACCCCGAAAACCTCGGAGGCCGTGGCGCGGTGGATATCCTCGCCATGCCGAAAAGCATTCTGGAGGTTTTCATCATCCGACACATGCGCCATGACACGCAATTCAATCTGGGAATAGTCGGCCGACACGATCTGCCCGCCGCCCGACGCCACAAACGCCGTGCGCACCTTGCGCCCCTCGGCGGTGCGCACCGGGATGTTCTGCAGATTGGGGTCGGACGACGCCACCCGCCCCGTGATCACAGCGGCCTGCGCGTATCGGGTATGCACACGGCCGGTCGCCGGATTGATCATCCGCGGAAGCTTGTCGGTATAGGTGGATTTGAGCTTGGCCACGCCACGATATTCGAGCAGTACTTGCGGCAACGGGTAGTCGTGCGCCAGGCGGGTCAGCACGTCTTCATCCGTGGAAGGCGCGCCTGAGGCCGTCTTGCGCACGACCGGCAACCGCATGCGCTCGAACAGAATCTCGCCAAGTTGCTTGGGAGAATTCAAATTGAACGGCTGTTCCGCGAGTTCATAGGCCTTTTTCTCGAGGGCGAGCAACTGTTCGCCGAGTTCGTGGCTTTGCATGGCCAGCACGTGCGCATCGATGCGCACGCCGTTGCGCTCGATGGTGGTGAGCACCGCCGAGGTGGCGATCTCGAGCAGATAGATTTTTTCGAGGCCGGCATCCGCGGCGACGCGAGGGCGCAAGGCATGATGCAGACGCAAGGTGAAATCCGCGTCTTCGCAGGCATAATAGGCCGCCTTTTCGATGTCGACCTCATCGAAGCCGATCTGTTTGGCGCCTTTGCCGCACAAATCCTCGTAGGTGACCCCGGTGCGCCCCAGCCAGCGCTCCCCCAGTTCCTGCAAATTGACGCGCCGATGCGATTCCAGCACGTAGGCCTGGAGCATCGTGTCTTCGGCAATGCCCGCGAGCGCGATGCCTTCGTTGCGGAGCACGTGCGCGTCATACTTGGAATTGTGCAGCAGCTTCGCCGCACGGGGATCGCTCAACCAGGGGGTAAGACGGGCGATGACCTCGGCACGGGGCAACTGCTCGGTCCGGTCGGGGCCGCGATGCCCCACCGGAATGTAACAGGCTTCCCCCGGCGCTGTCGCGAACGACAGCCCCACCAGCCGCGCCAGCATGGGATCGAGCGATGTGGTCTCGGTATCGAAAGCCACGAGGTTGGCCATCTTGATGCGCTCCAGCCACTGGTCGAACGCGGCCCAATCGAGAATGGTGTCGTAGTGCGTATCGGCTGGCGTCTCGGCCTTGTCGCGCGCTTCCGGCGCCACGCGCGCGTCCTGCGCGGGAACACGATCGGGGTCGCCGGACAGTTCGCGCAGCCACGTGCGGAACCCATACTGATCGTATAGGCCGATCAGCGTCTGATCATCGGCAGGACGTAATTCGAGCCCACCCAGGCCATCAGACAACATGGGCAGTTCGCAATCGGTCTTGATGGTCAGCAATCGTCGAGTCAGGTCGAAACCAGGAATGGCTTTGCGCAGGTTCTGACCCGCCGTGCCCTTGATTTCGTCGGCGCGGGCGACCAGGGCATCGACGGACTGATAGGCCGTCAGCCATTTCGCCGCGGTCTTGGGGCCCACTTTCTCGACACCCGGAACATTGTCCACGGTATCGCCGGTAAGCATCAGGAAGTCTATAATTTGCTCAGGTGCCACACCGAATTTACGCACCACGCCAGCCACGTCCTGGCGTTCACCGCTCATGGTGTTGACCAGCTCGACGTCTTCATTCACCAGTTGAGCAAGGTCTTTGTCGCCGGTGGAAATCACGGTACGCACCCCCTCGTGCGTGGCGCGACGGGCGAGTGTTCCAATCACGTCGTCGGCCTCCACACCCGAAACGGCCAGCACCGGCCAGCCCAGCGCCGAGACAGCCTGGTGTATGGGTTCGATCTGCGCCGCCAGGTCTTCGGGCATAGAGGGCCGGTTGGCCTTGTATTCCGGGTAAAGATCGTTGCGGAACGTCCCGCCCCGGGCATCGAACACACACGCGGCGTAATCCGCCTTGTAATCCTGTGCTAGTCTCCGTAACATGGACAGGACACCGTACAGCGCGCCTGTGGGCTCACCCCGGGCGTTCCTGAGGTCGGGCATGGCGTGGTAGGCCCTGTATAAATAACTCGACCCATCGACAAGCAACAAGGTTTTTTTCATGACAATAAATAAAATGGTTCAAGTGGCGACAACCGGGCAGCAAACCGAAATTACCACAGAGCTGCAACAGGCTGCCGACCAATTTCTGGAAATCGGGTACGGTGTCAGCGTTTTCGGCAGCGCCCGCATCCAACCCGACTCCCCTTACTATGCCATGGCGCAAGAACTTGGCCGCCGTCTCGCCAAGGCTGGCATCACGGTCATCGCGGGCGGAGGCCCCGGCATCATGGAGGCCGCCAACCGCGGCGCATTCGAAGCGGGCGGCAAAAGTGTCGGGTTGAATATCCTGCTGCCACGCGAAACCGGCGACAACCCCTACCAGACCCACAGCCTGCATTTCAAACACTTTTCCGCTCGGAAGACCACCTTTTTCGCGCACAGCATTGGCTACATCATATTACCCGGTGGCTTCGGCACACTGGATGAGCTTTTCGAGATCCTCACCCTGGAGCAGACCCGCAAGACCGCGCCCGTGCCCATCGTCATGGTGGGCGCCGAGTACTGGTCCGGCCTGATCGACTGGATCAAGACCCAGACACTGGCGCTGGGCCTGATCAGCCCCCACGATCTGGACCTCTTCAAGATCTCCGACAACGTCGACGCCATCATGCGGGTCATTGAAGAATCCTGCGGCAACTACGTCGAGAGCACCGACTGTGCCATCTGACCCGGGCGCCCTCACCTTCCCATCAGTCCCCGAGGCCGCCCGAAGCCGCCGGACAGGCTCGGGGACACCATTCCCTCATTCACGTTCCATCACTCACATCAGGCTTTGAACATGACTTCCCAGACCCTCCCCATCACTCTGAAGGATTCATCGCTATTCAAGACACAGTCGTACATCGACGGCAAGTGGACGGCTGGCGAGAACGGCGCCACGTTCGGTGTCGACAACCCCGTTGACGGCGCCATCATCGCCCAGGTGGCCAACCTGGACGCGACGCACGCCCAGGCGGCCATCGACGCCGCCGACAAGGCATTGCCCGCATGGCGGGCTCGCACCGGAAAAGACCGCGCAAAATTGCTGCGCAACTGGTTCGACCTCATCCTCGCCAATGCCGAAGACCTCGCGCGGATCATGACCCTGGAACAAGGCAAGCCCATTGCCGAGTCGCGTGGCGAAATCACCTACGGCGCTTCATTCGTCGAATGGTTCGCCGAGCAGGCCAAACGGGTCAACGGCGACGTTCTGGCCTCGCCCGGCCCCAACCGCATGCTGGTCTTGCGCCAGGCCATCGGGGTGTGCGCCGCGATCACGCCGTGGAACTTCCCCAATGCCATGATCACTCGCAAAGTGGCGCCGGCACTGGCCGCGGGCTGTACCGTCGTGCTCAAGCCGGCGGAACAAACCCCTATTTCGGCTCTCGCACTGGCCGAACTGGCGCACCGCGCCGGCATTCCGGCGGGGGTGCTGAACATCATCTCGGCCGACAGTGAAAACTCCGTAGCCATCGGCAAAACGCTCTGTGCCAGTCCGGTCGTCAAGAAAGTCACGTTCACCGGTTCCACTTCGGTCGGCCGCCTGCTCATGCAGCAATCCGCCCCCACGATCAAGAAGCTCTCTTTCGAACTTGGCGGGCATGCCCCATTCATCGTATTCGACGACGCCGACATCGATGCCGCCGTCGAAGGAGCCATGATCTCGAAATACCGCAACACCGGACAAACCTGCGTCTGCACCAACCGGTTCTACGTGCAGGCAGGAGCCTACGACGAATTCGTCAAGAAATTCGCCGCCAAGGTCGATGCCCTGAAAGTGGGCAATGGCGCGGAGGAAGGCAACAGCCAAGGCCCGCTCATCGACGATGCGGCGGTGGCGAAAGTACGGGAGCACGTCGAAGACGCCGTGAAGAAAGGCGGCAATGTCGTCGTCGGCGGCAAGCCGCATGCCCTGGGCGGCCGCTTCTTCCAGCCCACCGTCGTCACCAGTGTCACTGAAGACATGCTGTGCATGCACGAAGAAACGTTCGGCCCGGTCGCCCCGGTCGTCAAGTTCACTGACGAACAACACGTAGTCGAACTCGCCAACAATACCGAATACGGCCTGGCCTCGTACTTCTACAGCCGCGACATCGGCCGCATCTTCCGGGTCGCCGAAGCCCTGGAATACGGCATGGTGGGGGTCAACACCGGCCTCATCTCCAACGAAGTCGCCCCATTTGGCGGAGTCAAGCAGTCAGGCCTCGGGCGTGAGGGCTCCATCTACGGAATGGACGACTTCCTGGAAATGAAGTATGTCTGCCTCGGCGGCATTTGACCGGCGCGTCAGCCCCGCCCCACGTACGGCATGGCGCTGGCCATGATGGTCATGAACTGCGTGTTGACGCCCAATGGCAGATCGGCCATGTGGCGCACGGCGCGGGCCACTTCGCGCACGTCCATGCGCGGCTCGACACGGATGCCGCCATCTGCCTGCAGAATGCCCGCCGCCATGCGTTCTGTCATGTCGGTGGCTGCGTTGCCGATGTCGATCTGGCCGCAAACGATGTCATGGGCCCGCCCGTCGAGTGATAGGGATTTGGTCAAGCCCGTGACGGCATGCTTGGTGGCGGTATAGGCGACGGTCATGGGTCGTGGCGCGTGCGCCGAAATGGATCCGTTGTTGATGATGCGACCGCCCCGTGGTTGCTGAACCTTCATCAGGCGCACCGCGGCCCGCGCACACAGGAACATGCCGGTGAGATTCACATCGACCACCGCGCGCCAGGTTTCGACAGGAAGTTCATCTATAGGTACGGCGGGAGCACCCCGGCCAGCGTTGTTGAACAGCACATCCAACCGCCCGTGAACGCGTTGAATTTCCGCGAACAGCGCGTCGACCGCTTGCTCATCACTGACATCGGTGGGCACCGCAAGCGCCCGCGTTCCAGCCTCGGTCGAGGCCAACCCGATGGTCTGCTCCAGGGTTTCCCCGCGTCGGCCGGCCAACACCACCCGATAGCCATGCGCCAGCAGTTCAAGCGCCACCGCTCGACCAATCCCGCTGCCCGCGCCAGTCACCAACGCCACCTTGCCCTGCACACCCTTGCCCGCCGCATCCACGCTCATTTTCACCGTCCGGTCCATCGTGGGGGGCCGACCGTGCGCCGGCCCCTATCCAGCCTGTATTTCAGCAGATAGCGCCCAAAGAAACAATGCCCCGGGCCGATCAGTCCGGTGCCGGGGCATTGTTCATTTCAAAAGGCATGAACGGTCGGGGAACCCGCCGTCTCGAGACGGGGAAGCGTCAGGCCCCTTCGCGCTGCGCGCGACGGCGCTCGTGCTCTTGTAGATAGCGCTTGCGCAACCGGATGGATTTGGGCGTGACTTCGACCAGCTCGTCATCGGAAATGAATTCCACCGCGTACTCCAGCGTCAGGCGAACGGGCGGAACCAGATCGATGTGCTCGTCCTTTCCAGAAGAACGAACGTTGGTGAGCTTCTTCTCCTTGATGGGATTGACCACCAGATCATTGTCCCGGCTGTGGATACCGATGATCATGCCTTCGTACAACGCCTCTCCCGGGCTCACGAACATGCGCCCACGCTCTTGCAACTTCCACAGCGCATAGGCCACCGCCGCCCCGTCGTCCTGACTGATCAGCACGCCATTGCGCCGCTCACCCACCCCGCCTTCGCGCATCGGTGCGTAATCGTCGAAGATATGGCTCATGAGACCCGTGCCACGCGTCAGTGTCAGGAATTCGCTCTGGAAACCGATCAGGCCACGCGCGGGAATGCGATATTCGAGGCGTGTGCGCCCGCGACCATCCGCCACCATGTCCTGCAGATCACCCTTGCGGCGACCCAGTTCCTCCATGACGGAACCTTGATGCCCGTCCTCGACATCGACCGTCAGCAACTCGAAGGGTTCCATGCGCACCCCATCGATTTCCTTGAGAACGACCCGGGGCCGTGAGACGGCCAATTCATAGCCTTCGCGCCGCATGTTCTCCAGCAGGATCGTCAAGTGCAGTTCGCCCCGTCCACACACTTCGAAAACCATGTCGTCGGCGGTGTCATTGACGCGTAGCGCCACGTTGGATTTGAGCTCGCGCTCGAGCCGGTCACGCACCTGACGGCTCGTGACGTACTTGCCTTCACGCCCAGCCAGTGGCGACGAATTCACCATGAAGTTCATCGTCAACGTCGGTTCGTCGATGCGCAACAGCGGCAAAGCCTCGGCCTGCTCAGGATCCATGACGGTACAGCCGATGCCAAGCTCCTCGATGCCATTGATCAGCACGATATCGCCGGCCTGCGCCTCATCCACAAGCTTGCGCTCGAGCCCGTGGAACGTCAGAACCTGGTTGATCCGACCTTTGATCGATTCGCCTTCCGGGCCGAACTTCACCAGCACATCCTGGCCGGCGCGCACACGGCCCCGGTTGATGCGGCCAATGCCGATCTTGCCCACGTAGCTGCTGTAGTCCAGTGAAACGATCTGCAGCTGCAGAGGCCCCTCGGCATCATCCTCGCGCTGAGGAACATGCTTGAGAATGGCCTCGAACAGGGGGCGCATGTCGCCCTCGCGCACGTCATCGGTCAGGCCGGCGTAGCCGGACAGGCCCGAGGCGTACACCACCGGGAAATCGAGTTGCTCTTCCGTCGCGCCCAGCTTGTCGAAGAGATCGAAGGTGGCGTTGACGACATGGTCGGGGCGCGCACCCGGCCGATCGATCTTGTTGACCACGACGATAGGACGCAGCCCGAGCGCCAGCGCCTTGCGCGTGACGAAACGCGTCTGCGGCATGGGCCCTTCGACCGCATCAACCAGAAGCAGCACGCCGTCGACCATGGACAGCACCCGTTCAACCTCGCCGCCGAAGTCGGCGTGCCCCGGCGTATCCACAATATTGATATGCGTGCCCTCGTATTCGACGGCGCAATTCTTCGAGAGAATCGTGATGCCACGCTCTCGCTCGATGTCGCCCGAGTCCATGACCCGCTCGGATATCTGCTGATTGTCCCGGAAGGTGCCGGACTGGCGCAGCAACTGATCGACCAGTGTGGTCTTGCCGTGGTCGACGTGCGCGATGATGGCTACGTTGCGCAGGGCGCGGTTCATGATGATGTGTCCTTTTGTTTGAGGGTATCGGGTAGTAGGCCGTCAGGCAGCGCGTCCAGCGGCGTCAGCCTGGAGGCGGGGTTGGCCATGGACTGCAGGGCATCGAGGGCAACCGCGTCTTCGATCCGGAACGGCCCCACACGGGTGCGGCGCAACGCCACGAGATGTGCGCCGCAGCCCAGCCGGCGACCGATGTCCTGGGCAAGCGTGCGCACATAGGTGCCCTTGCTGCAATGAACCAGGAGACGAGCCTCGGTGCCGGAAAAATCCAGTGTTTCGAGGCGATGCACGACAACCCGCCGCGATGCGCGTTCGAGCGTGATGCCTTGTCGAGCATACTCGTACAAAGGTTTGCCGTCACGCTTGAGCGCCGAATGCATGGGTGGAATTTGCTCGATCTCGCCGCGGAACCCTTCCATCGCCGTTTCGAGCTCCTCTCTGGATACCCCACCGAAGGGAGTGGGAGCACTGAACTGGACATGCCCCGTCAGATCGCCGGAGTCGGTTTCCTCGCCAAAGCGCAACGTCGCTTCGTAGGCTTTGTCCGCATCCAGCATGATGCCAGCGATCTTGGTGGCCCGCCCAAGGCAGCAGACGAGAAGCCCCGTGGCGAATGGATCGAGCGTGCCCGTGTGCCCGGCCTTGCGCGCGTCAAGCGCGCGCCGCGCGCGCTGCAAAGCGTGATTGCTGGACAAACCTTCTGGTTTGTCCAGCAACAAGACACCATCGAGCGCCTGCCCGCGTCGCGTAGCCATCGTTTGACCTTGGGAAACGACAGCCTCAGGGCTGTTCGTCGGGATCGTCGGGCACGGCCGGGGTGAACACCCCGGGCCGATTGGCCTGGTCGATCAGGTGGGACAGCGCGATGCCTCGCGCCAATTGATCGTCGTGCACGAACCGCAGGGTGGGCACCGTGTGGATGTGCAGCATCTTGAACAACAGCGAATGCAGCCAGCCCGCTTTTTCGTTCAACGCCTCGGCTGCGGCCTGGGGTTCTGCCCCCATGACCGTGAAATACACCTTGGCGTGCGCGTAATCAGCCGACAGATCCACGCCCGTGAGCGTGACCAGCCCCGCGCGCGCGATATCGATCTCACGCTGAATCAGGCCGGCCAGATCCTTTTGGATCTGGTCGGCGAGCCGCGTGTTGCGGCCGGGGTTTGGCTTGTATTTGTGTCGACCCATGATCACAGCGTCCTGGCGACTTCCTTGATCTCGAAGATTTCGAGTTGGTCGCCGATCTGGATATCGTTGTTGCCCTTGAGCGTGATACCGCAGTCGAAGCCGGACTTGACTTCCTTGACATCGTCTTTGAAGCGGCGCAGGGAATCGAGCATGCCGGTCCACTGCACCACGTTGTTCCGCAGCAGCCGCGCCTGGGAATCCCGGCGCACGAGCCCGTCGACCACCATGCAGCCCGCGATGTTCCCCACGCGCGAGACGTTGAAGACTTCGCGGATCTCGACCAAGCCAATGACTTCTTCTTTCTTCTCAGGCGCCAACATGCCCGACATGGCATTGCGCACGTCGTCCACGGCATCGTAGATGATGTTGTAGTAGCGCAGATCGATTCCGTTGTGCTCGGCCAGTTTCTTGGCGCTTTGCTCGGCGCGCACGTTGAAACCGATGACCACCGCATGCGAGGCGATGGCCAGATTCACGTCACTTTCGGAGATACCCCCCACAGCGGCGTGGACCACATCCACACGGACCTCATTGGTGGACAGCTTGACCAGGGCGGTAACCAACGCCTCCTGGGAGCCCTGAACGTCGGTCTTGACGATGAGGGCCAGTGTTTGCGAGCCTTCGCCAATATTGTCGAACATGGATTCGAGTTTGGCGGCCTGCTGCCGGGCCAGCTTGACGTCGCGGAACTTACCCTGGCGGAAGAGCGCGATTTCGCGCGCCTTGCGCTCATCGGCCAGCACGATGACCTCATCGCCCGCGGCCGGAACCTCGGTGAGGCCCTGGATTTCGACGGGAATGGAAGGACCCGCGCTGTTGATGGGTTTGCCATTCTCGTTGAGCATGGCACGCACCCGGCCATAGCTGGCGCCGATCAAGACCGCGTCGCCACGCGACAAGGTACCGCTCTGGACCAAGATCGTGGCCACGGGGCCCCGCCCCTTGTCCAGCCGGGCTTCGATCACGATACCCTTGGCAGGTGCTTCGACCGGCGCCTTGAGTTCGAGCATCTCAGCCTGCAACAGGACGTTGTCGAGCAGATCATCGATGCCCTGACCAGTCTTGGCCGACACAGACACGAACGGCACGTCGCCACCGTATTCCTCGGGAACGACCTCCTCGGCGACCAGCTCCTGTTTGACGCGGTCGGGGTTGGCATCCTGTTTGTCGATCTTGTTGATGGCTACCACCAGCGGCACACCCGCCGCCTTGGCATGGTGAATGGCCTCTTTGGTCTGGGGCATCACGCCGTCATCGGCGGCCACCACCAGGATGACGATGTCGGTCGCCTTGGTGCCACGCGCACGCATGGCCGTGAACGCCTCGTGCCCCGGGGTATCGAGGAAGGTGATCATGCCTTTGCTGGTCTGGACGTTGTATGCGCCGATATGCTGCGTGATACCACCGGCCTCGCCCGACGCCACCTTGGTGCGGCGCACGTAATCGAGCAACGACGTCTTGCCGTGATCGACGTGGCCCATGACGGTGACCACCGGTGCGCGGGGCAGCGCCTCGGCCTCGGACTGCGTATCGTCGTCGACATCGAGGAAAGCTTCCGGATCATCGAGCTTGGCGGCAATGGCCTGGTGCCCCAGTTCCTCGACCACAATCATGGCGGTTTCCTGGTCGAGCACCTGATTGATGGTGACCATCTGGCCAAGCTTCATGAGTTGCTTGATGACCTCCGCGGCCTTCACCGACATTTTGTGGGCGAGATCGGCAACGGTGATGGTTTCGGGCACATGCACCTCGCGCGCGATGAACTCGGTGGGCTGCATATCCTTGTGTTCGGCTTGTGCGTTGCGTCCCCGCGCGCCACGTCCGGCGCGACCACCGCCGCGCCCCGCCTTGCCGCCCGCACGCCAACCATCACGGCTGGGAGTGGACGGGGCCGCATCCGCGCGCGCAGCTGGTTTCTTCCTGCCGCTGTCGTCGGACCAGGACGAGGAAACGTCCGCGGTCTTGATCACCTTCTTAGGCTCGGTTCCCGCCTTGGCGTCCTTCTTGACCGCCCCCTTGACCGCTGCGGGTTTGTGCAGCGTGCCCGACAGACCCGCGGGTTCCGGAGCCGTCAACACTTTCCGGGGCCGATTCAGCATGGCGCGCAAGGCGGCCGCTTCCGCTTCCGAAGCGCGACGGGCGCGTTCACGCTCTTCGTCGGCCTCGTGATTCGGATTCGCTTCGACCGCGGCGGCGCGGCGCGCTTTGGCTGTGTTGCGTGGCGCCTTGTCGGCCGGTTTCGCTGAAACGGGGGTGTCGCCCTCGTCGCCCTCGTTGGCCGACTCGGCCACGGGCTGCGCGGTTGCGGCTTCCTGTGCCGACGCGGCGACTGGCGCTACTTCAGGGGCGGCCGGGGCGGCTTCCGGCGCCGACGGCGCATCGGGTTCGTTCGGAACCACCGCTTCAATCGCTTCAGGTTCGGGCGCGGGCTCCGGAACGATGGCCGCGACGGGCTCGTCATGCACCTCGTCCGGGAGAACCGGGCTGGCCGTCTCGGGTGCGACAGGGGCGATGGCGTGATCCGGAGTTTCAACCGCTTCGGATACGACCGCCAACTCCGCCGACGTGTCCTCCGACGCCGCCTTGGCCTCGGCCACGATCTCGGCGGGATCCCGTTTCACGAACACGCGTTTTTTGCGAACTTCGACCTGGATGGTCCGGGATCGGCCCGAACTATCGGCCTGTCGGATCTCGGAGGTCTGCCGGCGCGTCAAGGTAATTTTCTTGCCCTCGTCTCCACCGTGGGAACGGCGCAGCGAATCGAGCAGTTTCGCCTTGTCCGCGTCAGTGACGGCGTCGTCGACCGAACTGAGCTCA
>DASTNK010000155.1:0-5594 GCA_035720945.1 Burkholderiaceae bacterium | reverse complement strand
CCTGGGCATCGTGCGCCCGGACGGCCGGGTCGCCACGCGCAACTACATCGGCATCCTCACCTCGGTGAACTGCTCGGCCACGGTGGCGCGATCCATCGCCGACCACTTCCGCCGCGACATCAACCCGGCCGCCCTGGCCGACTACCCGAACGTCGACGGCGTCGTGGCGCTGCCGCACGCCACGGGCTGCGGCATGGGCGCCAAGGGCCTGTTCATGGACACGCTGCGGCGCACGCTGATCGGCTACATGCGCCACGCGAACTTCCATTCCGTGCTGATGGTGGGGCTGGGCTGCGAAACCAACCAGATTCCGGCCATCCTGGCCACCGGCGGCCTGCACGAGAACGACCGCCTGCAGACGTTCACCATCCAGGACACGGGCGGCACCGCCAAGTCGGTGGCCAAGGGCATCGAGAAAGTGAAGGAAATGCTGCCCGCGGCCAACCAGGTCACGCGCACGCCGGTGTCGGCCTCGCACATCGTCGTGGGCCTGCAGTGCGGCGGCTCGGATGGTTATTCCGGCATCACCGCCAACCCCGCACTGGGCGCGGCGGTCGATCGCCTGGTGCGCGCCGGCGGCGCGGCCATCCTCTCGGAAACCCCGGAAATCTATGGTGCCGAACACTTGCTGACGCAGCGCGCGGTCAGCCGCGAGGTGGGCGAAAAACTGGTCGAGCGCATCAAGTGGTGGGAAGACTATTGTTCGCGCAACTTCGCCGAACTGAACAACAACCCCTCGCCCGGCAACAAAGCGGGCGGCCTGACCACCATTCTGGAAAAATCCCTGGGCGCCGTGGCCAAGGCCGGCACGACCAACCTGAACGAGGTCTACCAGTACGCCGAGCCCGTCACGGCCAAGGGCATGGTGTTCATGGATTCCCCGGGCTACGACCCGGTGTCGGCCACCGGCCAGGTGGCATCCGGCGCCAACATGATCTGTTTCACCACCGGACGCGGCTCGGCCTACGGTTGCACACCGTCGCCGTCGCTCAAGCTCAGCACCAACAACGCGCTGTGGGAGCGCCAGGAAGAAGACATCGACATCAACTGCGGCACGATCATCAGCGGCGAGGAAACCGTGGACAGCCTGGGAGAGAAGATTTACCGGCTGATGCTGGAAACCGCGTCGGGGCGCAAGACCAAGAGCGAAGTGCACGGGTATGGCCAGAACGAATTCGCGCCGTGGGTGGTGGGGGTGACGGTGTAGGGGCGGGCGCCCATGTCCAGGCCAGTGCGAAACGCCGCGCCACCGGTCAAATTCCAGTAGAATAACGGGCTTGCCGGTTTAGCTCAGTTGGTAGAGCAGCGCACTTGTAATGCGAAGGTCGGGGGTTCGACTCCTCTAACCGGCACCAGTTGAATCAAGCACTTACTCAAGCACTTACTCAAGCACTTAGGCCAGCCTCTCGGGGTTGGCGTTTTGGCTTCTGGCTCTATGTAGCCGCTATGTGGACGTACGCGCCTCGGCGCGGATTGTGGCGGCTTCGTTGATTTCCACTTTTGAAGCCCCACCGCGATCTCGACCAGTTCGCCCAAGGAAATGAAATTCATGCGCACGCCTTCACTGTGCAAACTTCAATGAGGGTGCCAGCACCAGGCCGGTGAAGGTTTCCGGCTTTTCGCCCCGTCGGGCTAGATGCTGGCGTAAAAGGGTCAGGCGGCGATTAAGTCATGCACTGCTGGCGCTCGTTGGACGTGCAACGGCGTAACCTTGATTCTCTGTTCAGCCTGCCACATGTCATAAGCGGTTTGTTCTGCCAACCACAAGCGCGCCTCGCCGCCACGGTCACGCCCCAGCCATGCCTCAATGCGCAGCGCCATTTCTGGCGATATGGCCGCATGGCCGTTCAGGACGCGGGATAGCGTGACGCGGGCCACGCCCAACTGTTTTGCGGCATCCGTGATGGAAAGCCCCAACGCTGGCAATACGTCATCGCGTAAGGTCAGCCCCGGATGCGGGGGGTTATGCATACGCATGGTGTTCTCCTAGTGATAATCCTGATAATCGACCAGCACGGCGTCGCCATCATCAAACATAAAGGTCATGCGCCAGTTGCCGCTAACCTGCACTGAAAAATGCCCTTTGAGGTCGCCTTTTAACGAATGCAGGCCCCAACCCGGCAAGTTCATGCCTTGCGGGCCAGTCGTTTCGTTCAGGCGTCGCAGCATGGCCCCTAGCCTGTTTGCATGTACGGCCTGAATACCCGCAACGGTTCCTTGCTCGAAAAACGCTTTCAGTCCTTTGTGCCGGAATGTCTTTATCATGGACCATTGTATCGCGTAACGTATCAGCTATCAAACAACTACTGCCTTCGGCTTGGCGATGAAGGTTTCCGGCTTTTCGGGAGCTACCCTAGGCGCCGCGTAAGAGGTCATGCCGGGGTGTGGTTGGCACGGGTAACGGCCAAATGCAGGCCAACACCATTGATGACGGCCAGCAGGGTTTTAATGGTGGGGTTGCCCTTGGAAGACAAGGCACGGTACAAGCTTTCGCGCGGCCTGCCCGCCGGGCTGGTCGATTTCATCCAGGGCCACGGCAAGGTACTCATCCAAGAATTCCGGGTCATCGCGCAGCATGTCGATGACTGTCTGCTCGTGCGGACGGCTGGTGGAAGTGCGGTGTGTGATCATGATGCTTTCTCGCGGTCTTGCCAGTCTTTCCAGTTGGCAATGGCGGCGTCGATATCGGCCTGTTGCCTTCGCTTGTCGCCCCCAGCCAATAGCAAGATAAGGCCATTCCACCCTTCGCGGCTGAGCGGAACCATACAAAAGCCGAAGGGTTGGCATTTTGCTGTTTCAGGCGAAGTGAAAACCGCGAGGAACCCTAGGGCTCACGAGGCCAGTCGATAAGACGTTCCCCGCAGCCGGCCCAGGCTGAACCCCACCGCCATCACCGTCGCGGCCACCGCGACCCACAGGCACATGTGCACCGCCCGCGACTCCATCACCGTGGCGCCCCCCTGGGCATACACGGCCAGCAACACCCCCACCAGCGCCGTCCCCAGGCACTGACCAAATGTGCGCATGATGGCCAGCACCCCCGACGCGTAGCCGCTGTTCTCCCGCGACACGTTCGACAGCATTTCACGATTGTTGGGGCTTTGAAAACAACCGAAGCCCGCCCCGCACACGAAGCAGCGCACACCGATCTCCCAGACTTGCGGCTGCGCGGGCAGCAGGGCGAGCGACACCAGGCCCGCCACCAGCACGACCAAGCCGATGGTGGAGATCATGGCGGGGGAGTGCTTGTCGGCCAGCCGCCCGGCATGCGGCGCCACCAGCACGATGCCGATCGGCCACGGCGTGAACAACAGCGCCGTTTCGAACGCGTTGTAGCCGTACACGTTCTGGAACAGGAACGGCAACGCCACGAAGGTGATGCCCTGCCCCACGAATGACGCCATCGAGGTCAACGCGGCCAGCGAGAACCGGCTTGACGTGAAAATAGCCGGGGGAAGCAGCGGCGCCCTGGCCTGACGCAGACGCCACACAAACCCCACGACGGCCACCAGCGCGACCAGCCCATACCAGCCACCGTCCGGCAGCATCGCGTGATTGGCCGCCATGACCAACGCCCCCACCAGCACGGCGGACAACACCGCCCCCGACGTGTCGAACGGTTCACGCACAGTGGCCGGGCGTCCGGGAATGGCCTTCATGGCAAGACCCAGCGCAATCAAGCCTGGAACGATGTTCATGGCGAACAGCCACTCCCAGCCCCACGCGTCGAGCAGCGTGCCGCCAACGATCGGCGCGATGGCCGTGCTGGCGGCGATCAGCAACGCGTTCACACCCAGGATCCGGCCCAGCAGCCGGCCGGGGAACACGGATCGCAATATGGCCGGCCCGATGCTGACCACCGCCGCGCCACCCAGGCCCTGCAAGACCCGCATGGCGATCAACGCGTAAGCGTTCGACATCATCGCGCAACCCGCCGACGCCAGGGTGAACAGCGCAAGGCCAAAAAGAAACAGCGCCCGAAACCCCACTCGCCTGGCCAGCGCCGCGAAGATGGCCAGGGTCATGGCCACCGACAGCAGGTAGCCGTTGGTGAACCACACCGCCACCGCCGGCGACACCTGCAACGCGCTGGCCATCTTCGGCAACGCGATGTTGATCACTGTTCCGTCGAACACCACCATGACGGTGGCGGTCATCAATGCCGCCATGGCGGCGGCGCGCTCCGTGCCCGGCAGACCCTCATCGCCAGGCTTGTCTGTGAATAATTCCATCATATTTCACCTCATTGCCGTTTCATTCGTTGGGGAAATATAATCGCGGCGATGACAAGGCGGAAGACGCACCATTTGCACTTATTAGTTGTGTTTCATGCAACTTTGTGCCCCCTCCGTCAATCTCCCTGGCAGCGCTTCCGCAACAGCCGGGGATTCTTATATGGGCGCCTTCTGGAATGTCCGAACCCGATTTCAACCTGTTGATGGCGCTCGACGCGCTGCTTGCCGAGGGTGGCGTGGCGGGCGCGGCGCGCCGCGTCGGCCTCAGCACCTCGGCCATGAGCCGTACGCTGGGGCGGTTGCGCGAGGTCACCGGCGACCCCCTCCTGGTGCGGGCGGGACGCCACATGGTGTTGACACCTTATGCGCAGGCCATCCGCGAGCGCGCGCGCAACGCGGTGCTCGAAACGCAATCCCTGCTGCGGCCGGCGATGTCCGAACTGGACCTGCCCGCGCTGGATCGCGTGTTCGCCCTGCGCGCCAACGAAGGGTTCATCGAAGTGTTCGGCCCCTCGCTGATCGCCGCCGTGGCAGAGGTGGCGCCGAACGTATGCCTGCGCTTCACGCCGAAACTGGAAAAGGACTCCCGCTACCTTCGGGAAGGGTTGGCTGACCTGGAGATCGGCGTGGTCCACAACATGGGGCCGGAGATCCGTATCCAGGCGCTGTTCCGCGATCATTTCGTCGGTGTGGTCAGGGCCGGCCATCCATTGCTGGCCGAATCGGCCGTCACGACCGAGCGATACTTGTCATACGGACATGTCGTCGCTTCGCCTCGCGGGCTGTCCCGCGATTACGCCGACGACGCCCTGGCCGACATGGGCCTGGCCCGCAAGGTGGTCAGCGTGGTGCCAGGATTTCCGACGGCCCTTTCCGTGGCGATGGCATCGGACCTGATCGCACTGCTTCCCGTGTCGTATCTGCCCACCCCCGCCACAGGCGGGCAGCGGACGGCGGGGTTCCAGTTCTTCGAACTCCCCTTCCCGACTCCGATCATCACGATTTCACTGATGTGGCACCCGCGCCTGGAAATGGAGCCGGCGAACCGCTGGTTGCGGCAACTGGTGCGGCGTGTCTGTCGAGAACAGGTCGCTTCCCGCGATTAGACGGCGCCCCGCCCGAGGGGTACAGTTTGAAGGGTTGGGCGCGGCTTGCGTGCCCGTGCTTGAGGATTGACTGTGCCAGGCAAACACGACAAACCCAGCCTTCTTGCCATCCTGCGTCGGGAACTGGCGCTGCTGTGGCCGGTCTTTCTCGTGTTGCTTGGGGTTGTCGTCGTGCCCGCGCTGGTGGTTGTCGGCATCCTCAAGATCGTCGGGGTGAAGTGATTTCGTCCACCCTGTCGCATCGTGGGAACGG
>DASTNK010000154.1:0-6842 GCA_035720945.1 Burkholderiaceae bacterium | reverse complement strand
CCAAATGCCTTCACCGGCCGATGCACGCACGCCGGAAAGGGTGGGCCTACGCGGCGCCGACCCTGTGCCGCCGACGTTGCTCAAACAGGCAGATCGCCGCCGCCGCCGCCACGTTCAACGACTCCACCGTCGCGACTTGCGGGATGAACACCCGCTCATCGGCCGCGTCCAGAAGATCGTCCGCCACACCACGTCCTTCATTGCCGAACAACCAGGCGCAGTCGGCCGGAAGCGCGACGTCGTCAATCGACCGGGCGTCACGCAACGATGTCGCCACCAGTGGAATACGCAGACGGGCCCGCAAGGCCCGCAGTTCCTGGCGCTCGTGGATCGCCATGACGAAATGGGCACCCTGGGCGCTGCGCAGGACTTTTTGCGACCACGCGTTGGCGCACCCTTCAGAGAGGTACGCCTGCCCTATTCCGGCCGCCGCGGCCGTGCGTAAAAGGGTTCCGAGATTGCCCGGATCCTGCACGCGATCCAGCCAGATGCAGTTCCGGTCCAGGGTCAGTGGAATGTCCGGTTCCGGCACACTAACCACGAACAGCACACCCTGGCCATGCTCGACCCCGGACACCGCACGCCATGACCGCGGCTCGCACACCAGGCATCGATGCGCGTCGAGCCGCGAGGCCAGGCCGGCCTGTTCGCCATCCGGACCCAGCCCGCCCTCATCGAACAGGGCCATGTCGGGCTGGCCCACATGGTCGAGCCACGCGCGGCACAAATGAATGCCCTCGATCACCGCCCAGCCGCGCTCCTTGCCTTCCGCGATGCGAAGCACCCGCTTGTACGCCGGATTCTCACGTGAGCTGATGCGTTTCATGGCTGGGATTCCGCGCCCAGAAGCCTCTTCACCGGACCGAAGCTCCGGCGGTGCGTCGGGCACGGGCCGTGTTCACGAAGCCGCGCCAGATGCAGCGCCGTACCATAGCCTTTATGCTGATCGAACGCATACTGCGGATACGCCTGATGCATGGACGCGCAGTAGGCATCCCGAGCGGTCTTGGCGAGAATCGACGCCGCCGAGATCGCCGCGACCAGCGCATCCCCCTTGACGATGGCCCGTGCCTCGCAGGGCAAGGGGCGGGGCACACGGTTTCCATCAATGAGCGCCAATTCCGGCGCGGGATTCAACCCGGCGCAGGCACGCCGCATCGCCAACATGGTGGCCTGGAGAATGTTCAGCGCATCGATTTCCTCGACGCTTGCCGAAGCGATGTGCCAGGCCAGCGCCCGCTCCCGGATGAGACCCGCCAGATGCTCGCGCCGACTCGCGCTCAACACCTTGGAATCAGCCAACCCGGGGATCGGCAGTTCCGGATCCAGAATGACCGCGGCGGCGAAAACATCACCGGCCAGGGGCCCGCGTCCCGCTTCGTCGACACCGGCCGTCAGCACTGGCGGAGGCTGATCGAACAGGCCGGCCTGGCTCATGCCGCGCCCGCCTGTTCCAGGATGACCTTGGCGGCCAGACCCGCGGTATCGCGCGTCAGATCGGCATGCAACCCGGTGAAGCGCCGCCGCAGGTGCTCCGCCAGGCTCGAGTCGTACAGCGCCGCCTGCGTGGCTTTGGCGAGCGCCTCGGGCGTGGCGTCGTCCTGGAGCAATTCCGGCACGGCGAAATCATTGAGCAGCACGTTGGGCAGGCCCACCCAGGGCACATACGGCCGGCTCTGCCCTGATTTCCAGGCCATCAGGCGGCGCATCATGGGCGACAGCACATACGAGATCACCATGGGGCGCTTGAAGAGCGCGGCTTCCAGCGTGGCCGTCCCGCTGGCCACCAACACCGCGTCCGCGGCTTCCATGGCATTCCAGGCAGCTGGCCTGTCATCGTAGCCCGCGCCGACGGATTCGCGCTTGCCGCCGGGGGCTAACCCGTCACCCGGTTCCGGACCACCCAGGATGCGGCAATTGGATATCGGGTTTCGCCTCAGTATTGCCTCGAATTCGGCGCGTCGTTGCGCGTTGACCATGGGCACAAGCACGCTCAGCGCCGGATCATCGGCCTGCAGCAACCGGACAGCCTGTAGAAAACGGGGTGCCAGAAGGCGGATCTCCGAAGCGCGGCTGCCCGGCATCATGGCCAGCACCCGGGCGCCTTCGTCGATACCCAGGAAACGCCGGACCGCCTGTCGATCAGGCATGGCGGGAATCGCCGACGCCAGGGGATGACCCACATAAGTGACCGGCACGCCCTCCCGTTGATAGAGCGCTTCCTCGAACGGAAACAACACCAGCATGTGCGACACCGCGGCACGGATCTTGTGGATACGCTCGTAGCGCCAGGCCCAGATCGAAGGCCCCACGAAATGCACTGTGGGGATGCCGGCCTGCTTCAGCACACGTTCCAGCCGCAGGTTGAAGTCCGGCGCGTCGATGCCGACGAACACGTCGGGCCGCTGGGCAAGCCAGCGCCGCCTGACGTCGAAGTATGTGCCAAGGAGCCCAGGCAGACGTTTGAACGCATCGACGTAGCCGAAAACCGTCAGCGCATGCATGGAGTGCCAGGTTTCCAATCCTTGCGCCGCCATGGCCGGGCCGCCAATGCCGGCGCAGAGCGCGGGCTCGGCCCTTTGAATGAGCCCGTGCATGATGCGTGAAGCGAGAAGATCCCCCGATGGCTCACCAGCCACCAGGCCGATGCGGGGAGTCATCCGCGCGCGATGCCGCGGGTCGATGCGTCGAGAAAGTCGACCAGCACCTGCAGCGCGGCCTGGGCCGACGAGTGCGATTCCTGCAGCGCCCGGATGTGCTCGACGGCCTGCTCGACGCCGAGCTGGCGTCGATACAGAATCTTATAGGCCTCTTTCAGAGTTGCGATGACATCGGGCTCGAAACCGCGTCGCGACAACCCCTCGGCGTTGATGCCCACGGGGCGAAAGGGATCTCCCGCGCCGATGACATAGGGAGGAATATCCTGGCGAATGGAACTGGTGCCGCCGATCATGGTGTGCGCCCCGATGCGCACGAACTGATGCGAGCCCGTGAGCCCACCGATGATCGCCCAGTCGTCAATGTGAATATGGCCGGCAAGCTGCACCGAATTGGCGATCACGGTATGGCTGCCGATCTGGCAATCGTGCGCGATGTGCACGTACGCCATGATCCAGTTGTCGTCACCGAGCCGGGTCACACCCACGTCCTGTGCCGTGCCGGTGTTGATGGTGACGTATTCCCGCACCGTGTTGCCATGGCCGATTTCAAGGCGTGTGGGCTCGCCCGCGTATTTTTTATCCTGCGGGATGCCGCCTATCGAGCAAAATCGATAGAACGTGTTGTTTTCACCGATGGCGGTGTGCCCGTCGATGACACAATGCGGCCCGACCACGCTTCCCGCACCGATGGAGACGTGTTCGCCGATGACGCTGTACGGCCCCACGGATACGCCATCAGCGAGCTTCGCGCCTGGCGCCACGATAGCCGTGGCATGGATCGCTCCGGCCATGGGGTCAGTCTTCCAGCACGCGGATCGCGCACATCAGTTTGGCTGACGCCACTTCCTGCCCGTCCACCGTGGCAACCCCTGTGTACTTGCAGATGGAGCGACTGATGCGGTCGGCGACAACCTCGAGGCGCAATTGATCGCCCGGCACGACCGGCCGGCGAAAGCGCGCGCCATCCACACCCACCAGGTAATAAGCGATTTTCTTGTCCGCGGGATTGACGTCGTGGTCATTCTCGAACGAAAACAGGGCCGCGGCTTGCGCCATGGCCTCGATGATCATCACACCAGGCATGACCGGGTTGTGAGGGAAATGCCCGGTGAAAAACGGTTCATCAATGGACACGTTCTTGATAGCCACGATGCTTTTGCCCGGCACCATGTCTAGAACGCGGTCGACCAGCAGCATCGGATAGCGATGCGGGATGCGGGCCATGATTTCTTTTATGTCTAGTTTCATTGATTTGTTTTCCTGCTCGGGCTAGTCGGTGCGGCCCTGTTTTTCAAGTACCCGCAGGCGGCGCCGCAACTGCGAAAGCTGAGAAACAACAGCCGCGTTCCGTTGCCATTGGGAATGCTCGGCAAAAGGATACACGCCGGTGTAGCGCCCGGGCGTGTCGAGATTCGAGGTGATGGCCGTGCCGCCCGATACGTGGACGTCATCGGCCAGCACCAGGTGGCCCGAAATCATGGCGGCCCCACCGATGGTGCAACGCCGCCCTATGGTGGTCGAGCCGGCGATGCCGACGCACGCGGCCATGGCTGTGTTCTCGCCGACTTTGACGTTGTGGGCGATCATGATCTGGTTGTCGAGCTTGACACCATTCCCGATGATGGTGTCGTCGATGGCGCCACGATCGATCGTGGTGTTCGCGCCGATTTCGACGTCATCGCCGACAACGACCCCGCCAAGTTGTGCGATCTTCGCCCAGCCCCCGTTCGTCGCACGGGGATCGGGCGCGAAGCCGAAGCCATCGGCGCCCAGCACCGCACCGGAATGCACGATGACGCGAGCCCCCATACGCACACCATGGTAGAGCGTCACGTGGGAATACAACAGGCAATCGGGCCCAATGACCGAGTTCGCCCCCACAGTGACCCCCGCGCCCAGGCGCGAGCCACGGCCTATACGCGCGCCTTCCTCCACGACACAATGCGGCCCCAGACCGACGTCATCGTCAAGATGCGCGCCGGCCGCCACCACAGCGCTGGGATGCACACCGGCGTCGAGGCCGGCCACACGTTGTCGGTCGAACCACTGCGCCAGCAGCGCGTACATCAGGTATGGCTGGCTGCACAGCACCACGCAACACGTGGGTTGGTCGGCATGGAGGGTATCGTAGGACTCGGCGGTCATGACGATGGCCGAGGCGGCGCAATCCTTCAACTGATGCGCCAGGCGGGTATCCGCCAGAAAACTGATCTCGCCGGGGCCGGCGCCGAGTAGCGACCCCAACCCGCGAATGGCCGGATTCGCGCCCCTCCGGCCGGCGATCACATCAACATCGAGCTGCGCCGTATTTGCTTGCGCCAACAGGTCATGCAGGGCAGGCGCCTGTTCCGGCGCGAGCAACACGGGCATGGGTTTTTAACCACCCAGCGCTTTGAGGACCTGATCCGTGATGTCAACCTTGGGGCTGACAGTGACGGCGTCCTGGATGATCAGGTCGTAATGCTGCTGCTCGGCGATTTTCTTGATGGCCGCGTTGGCCTTGGCGACGATGCTTGAGAATTCCTCGTTGCGGGCGCGGTTGAAGTCCTCCTGGAATTCGCGGCGCTTGCGTTGAAGATTCGAATCCATGTCGGCCAAGGCGCGCTGGCGCTTGGTGAGTTCAGCCTGGGAAAGAACCGGTGCGTCCTTGTCGAGCTTCTGGGCCTTGGCGCGCAGATCGGCCGCCATTTTTTGCAGTGCCGCGTCGCGGCCCTTGAATTCCGCCTCGATCTTGGCCTGGGCCGCCTTGGCGGGCTTGGAGTCGCGCAGAATCCTTTCCGTGCTGACAAAACCGATCTTGGTGCCGTCGGCATGCGCCGGGGCGACCATTGCCACGCTAAGGCCAAGCACGGCGGCGAATGCCATGGCATTGCCGTAACGGCCGGCCAGACGGGTGTAACCGGAGAGTTTCGATGCGATCTGGGACGTCATGAAGAATCTACCTTGCGAATTGCAGAGATAAAAAGAGCTATTTTGCCATTAAACGGCCCGGATCAAAAACCGGTGCCGATCTGGAATTGAAATGCCTGCTTGTCGTCGCCCGGTTTCGCGTTCAGGGCGCGACCCCAGGAAAGCTGCAACGGACCCATGGGCGATTGCCAGGACAGGCCCAGGCCGGCCGAATACCGCCAGCCGCAAGGGTCTTGAACAGGGCTAGAGGCCGATGAGGTGCAAGTCAGGCCGCTGCCGCCGGCATCCGACACCTGGCCGGCATCGGCGAAGACGAACCAACGCAGTGTGCGGTCGCGCGAGGCCCCTGGAAACGGCAGATACAACTGTACGTTGCCGACGATGCGACGGGTACCGCCAAGATAGTTGCCGGTTACCGTGTCGCGTGGCCCCAATGACGCCCCCTGATAGCCCCGCACAGAGCCGATGCCGCCGGCATATACCGTCTTGATGATCGGGAATGGTTTGCCACCGTAGGCCCGACCCCAATCGAACTGGCCGTTTAACGCCAGCGTGAAGCTGCGCGACAACGGGATGTACCACTGCTGCTGCCCGCTGAGCATGTAGTACTTCAGGTTCATCGTGGACACGTCGGTGGACAAATGCGTGTAGCTGCCCTTGGTTGGCGCCAATGCGCTGTCGCGCGTGTCTTTGGACCAGCCTACGTTGAAGATGACTGAATTCGTCTTTGGGCCGTAGGCATTGACAAAATCGGTATAGGCCTGGGGAGGGTTGCCAAGCAGATCGATCCTGTTCTGCTCGTAACGTGCGCCCATGAAGACGCGGTCGTACTGGGAAATGGGGACACCGAAATTAAGCCCCAACCCCATGGCCGTGACGCGAAAATCGCCGCTATTGCTGCTGGTGAGGTAAGGCGAAGTGCGTCGGTAATACAGCGACGTCGTCTTGCTGATGCCATCCTTGGTCCAATAGGGATCGGTGGACGACAGCACCGCCGCGCGATTGATCTGGCTGGTGTTGACCTGCAACGACAGTGACTTGCCGCTGCCGAAGACGTTGTCCTGGCTGATGCCGGCCGACAGCATCACCTTGTCGGTGGTGCCATAACCAATACCCAGATTGATGAGGCCTGTGGGCTTTTCCTTGACATTGACATCGACGTCGACCTGGTCGGGCGAACCGGGCACGGGCGTCGTGTGTACATTGACATCGTTGAAATAACCCAGGCGATCGATGCGATCGCGCGACTGCTTGATGCTGGCCGCGTCGTAC
>DASTNK010000153.1:0-7991 GCA_035720945.1 Burkholderiaceae bacterium | reverse complement strand
GACGACGATGAATCGGGCTGGGCGGTACGTGATCCGGGCCATGGAGTTTGTCGGTGTGACATCCCAGCGGGCTTCAAACACCCGCCTGTTTTTTCGCCGCCAGAATCCGGATGATCGCCGTGTCGCGCTCGCGGGCGAGATCGTTGATGGTGCGCCCGCGGCTTTCCTGTTCCAGTCCGTCCAGCAGCGCGCGGCGCGTGGCGTCATCCAGGCGCGCATCACCCAGATCATCCCACCAGCTTTGCACGGGGCCTTTCAGGTGGTCCAGGAAATGGCCCATGCCACCTTGTCCGCCGCCCAGGTGGAATGTCATGTGTGGGCCGAACACCGCCCAGCGCAGGCCGGGGCCGTAGGCCATGGCTGCATCGATGTCTTCGACGGATGCCACGCCCTCCATGGCCAAATGGATGGCCTCGCGCCATACAGCCGCCTGCAGGCGGTTGGCGACATGGCCCGTGACTTCCTTGTTGATTTTGATGGGATGCTTGCCCACGCGCCGATAGAATGCCATGGCGCGCAGGATGGTGTCGGATGAGGTTTTCTCACCCCCCACGACTTCGACCAGCGGGATGAGGTGGGGTGGGTTGAACGGATGGCCGATGACGCAGCGGCCGGGGTGTTCACAGCGGCTCTGCAGGCGGCTCATGATCAAGCCGGACGTGCTTGATGCCAGGATGGCGTGTGGTGGCGCGGCGGCGTCCATGCGGGCGAACAGATCGATCTTGAAGTCTTCGCGTTCCGGGGCGTTTTCCTGGACGAATTCAGTATCAGCCAGGGCGGTGTCGAGATTGGCGTCCATGCGCAGGGCTGTCCAGGGCACGTCGCCGCGCGCAACACCGAGCGCCGCCAGCGTCGGCCACGCCTGGCCAATGAGGGTGCGTGCCGATGCCTCGGCGTTGGTGGCGGGGTCGCACATCGTGACGTTCAGGCCGTGGGCCAGAAACAAGGCGGCCCAGCTGGCCCCTATGGTTCCGGCACCGATGACGGCGACGTTGCGGATAGCGGCGGCGCCGGCTGTCAGAGCCGGCTCGACAGCCGGGCTGGTGGAGATGTCGTGTGCCGGGGTTGAAGGGTGATCCGTGGTCATGCGACGCTCCCGTTGATGGTTCCGTGACTTTGTCACCAGGTATTGTACGCATCGTGCTTTGCGAGAATTCATCGGACGCAAGGCACTGAGACGCAGCTCTGATCAAAGTGGCAAGTCTCGGGTCAGAGCAACCAGGCTCGGATCAACGCGATGTGACCCGGCCCACCGCAACCAGGCTCGGACGAGCCTGTTCTTCAGGCCGAAGCCCGCCCGCCGCCCGAACGGCCCAGCCCTGGCAGCGTGTAGGCGCGGTTCCGGTACGCCCAACTGGGCCACAGCACGTGGGCCAGGGCTTCGCGCGCCAGATCAGGATCGATGTCGACGGGCGTGTAGTCGTCGGGGGCGCGCCACGTGTACTGCGTAGGCGGGCGATGCGGCTCGAGGACCAGTAGGTTGTCACCTCTCAGATACCCGTAGTTCTCGTTGTACTGCATCATGGCGCGCCCGGGGCCATTGCCGGGCCGGGTGAGGTCATGGCCGATCATGGGGTGCTCGGTGCGCAGGCCCGCGAGCGACAGCAAAGTGGGGGGGAGATCGATCTGGCTGATCAGGCGGTCGTCCCGGCGCGGCTCGACGGTGCCGCCGAGGATCAGGGCGGGAATGTGGAAATGTTTGAGGGGCACCAGATTGGCGCCGAACACGCGCGAATCATGGTCCGCGACGATGAGAAATATGGTGTTGTCCCAGTATTGGGATTCCCGCGCCTTGCGGAAGAACCGTCCGAGCGCCCAGTCGGCGTAGCGCACCGTGTTCTGCTCGCTGGCCGGCTCCCCTTGGGATTCAATGCGGCCCCGCGGATATTCCCATGGCGAATGATTGGTGACGGAAAAGGCCAGCGTGAAGGTGGGCTGCTCCCCATCTTTGGAAAGCAGGTCGTCCAGGCGGTCGCACATATCTTCGTCCGATACCCCCCAGGTGCCGACGAAAGCCGGATTGGAGAACGTGGGCAGGTCGTACAGGTCGTCGAAACCGTTGCCCAGGAAGAAGCTCTTCATGTTGTCGAAATGGGCTTCCCCGCCGTAGATGAAGCGGGAACGATAGCCGTGTCGGCGGAGCGTCTGCGCCAATGTGAAGAAATTGCTTTGCGCATCCGGCAGGCGCAGGGCGGCATCGGAGATCGTGGGTGGGAACCCCGCCACCACGGCCTCCAGGCCGCGCACCGAACGGGTGCCGCTGGCGAAGGCCCGGGTGAACGTCCAGGCTTGGGCGGCGAGCGCATCCAGTTCCGGGGTGAGTTCCACCCCGCCCAGATGACTGACATACTGCGCGCCCAGGCTTTCCTCGATGATCATGACAATGTTCAGGGGGCGGGCGCGCTCTGTGATGGGTTGCTGCAGGTGCAGGGTGGGGATGTCAGAGTGCGTGCGCGGCATTCCCGCGCAGCGCGTGACGATGTCGTTGACGTCTTCGTCGGGCATGTCGCCATACACATCGTGCGCCGAGCGCTCATTCTTCATGCTGTAGAGCGCATAGCAGACGTTGTAGAACGAATTCAGCGGCAAGGTGTTCAGCATGCTGTCGCCGCAATATGCGACGGTTGAAGGGTTGATGGGGCGGTGGCCCAGGGAGCCGCGTATGGCCAGAATGGCCACAGCCACCACCACCAGGCTGACGACGGGGCGCAGCCACCATGCCATGGCTGTGTCTGGCGCGATGTGACCGAACAGCCCGTGCCCCAGCCACACGAACGCCGCGAGCACCCCGAGCGCCGCGAGTATGACGGCCTTGTAGCCTTTCCACAGCATGCCGAAGACTTCTTGTGGATGCTTCAGGTATTCCACGTACAGGCGGTTGGGGCGGGTGTCGTATTCCTGGATGAATTGGGGTGTGGACGCTTCCAGCAGCACGAAGATGAACCAGCACGCCTGGAACCAGAGGGCGGTGATGGAGACCGCCGCCTGCATGTGACCGAGCCAGGGGGAAAGCAGCGCCGGGACGGCTGCGAAGATGGCGATCTGGTGCGCGTCGATGCGCAATCCGCCTCGCAAGATGGGCAGCAGTCCACCCGCCTGCCGGACGCGCGGCCACTGCCATGCCGCGAGCAGGCAGCGGCTGAGTGTCAGCAGGCAAAAGCTGGAAACGATGAAGGCCAGGGTGAGGTCGCGCATAGGGGTCAGGCAGCTTGTCGCACCGGTGCCGTGCTCCGATATCGCTCCAAGAGTGAGGCACGCCGAACCGCCACCACCTCGATGCTCTTGTCCTTCACGTGGCCAAAGCCGCGTATGTCGTCGGGCAGGCTGGCCAGTGCGATGGCCGTGTCGCGATTGCCCTGATCCAGGGTGCGGTCAAGCTCCTCGACCAGATCGATGTAGTCAACGATCAGTTGCCGCTCCATTCGCCGTTCGTCCGTTTTCCCAAAGACATCGAGAGGCGTCCCGCGCAAACCCTTGCATCGGGCCAGGATTCCAAATGCGCGCATCATCCAGGGGCCGAACTTGCGCTTGATCAAGTGTCCGCTTTCATCCTTGCGGGCCAGCAGCGGCGGGGCCAGATGAAAATGCACCTGATAGTCCTTGCCAGGCTCGCCCTGGAACTGTTCACGCAGTTGTTCCTTGAAAACCGGGTCGGTGAACAGGCGCGCGACTTCGTATTCATCTTTGTAGGCCATGAGCTTGGCGAGATTGACAGCCACGGCGCGGGTCAGCGGCAGGGCGCCGGGGGCATCCAGCGACGCCTCTTTGGCGCGTATCTTTTCAATCGCGCGCGCGTATCGCCGCGCGTATCGTTTGTTCTGGTAGGCCGTCAGCTGTTTGATATGGCGCGCCACCAGCGCGTCCAGTGTTTCGGGCAGGGCCGTCACGTCGGCGTCCCCGCCGGATGGGCGCGGTTCGGGCGCCACAGCCTGCGCACCATGCTGCGCCACTGTCCGGCCCCATGTGAACGCGTTCTTGTTGTTCTCGATCTGCACGCCGTTGAGTTCGATGGCGCGCATCAGGCTTTCCAGCGACAGGGGTATCCAGCCCTTTTGCCATGCATAGCCCAGCATCAGCGGGTTGGCGTAGATGGCGTCGCCCAGCAATCGCACCGCCAGCGCGTTGGCGTCGAGGAATTCGCAGCCCGCGCCGATGGCTTGTTCCAGGTGGGCTTCGGTCGACGCGCGCGGGAACGTCCATTTTGGATTCCGGATGATGTCGGCGGTGGGGCTGTCGGCGCTGTTGATGGCGGCGCGAGTCACCCCTTCGCGGACCTTGGACAGGACTTCAGCCGACGACGACACGATGGCGTCGCAACCGATGACCAGGGCGGCTTCGCCTGTGGCGATGCGCGTGGCGTGGATGTCTTCCGGCCGGTTCGCGATCTGCACGTGGCTGAGCACGGCACCGCCTTTCTGGGCGAGGCCGGCCATGTCGAGCACGGTGACCCCCTTGTCCTCCAGGTGCGCCGCCATGCCGAGCAGGCCGCCGATGGTGACCACCCCGGTGCCGCCTATGCCGGTGACCAGAATGCCATAGCCGGTATCGAGGGCCGGCAACGCGGGTTCGGGCAGGTTGAAAGAATCCAGGCTGGCCGTGCGGCCGGCGTCCATGGAGGGTTTGCGCACCTGCGCGCCCTCGGCGGTGATGAAACTGGGGCAGAAACCGTTCGCGCAGGAAAAATCCTTGTTGCATGACGATTGGTTGATCTTGCGCTTGGTGCCCAGCGGCGTTTCCAGGGGTTCGACCGACAGGCAGTTGGATTGAACCGAGCAGTCGCCGCAGCCTTCGCAGACCGCCGGATTGATGAATACGCGGCGGGCAGGGTCGGGGTAGGCGCCGCGCTTGCGCCGGCGGCGCTTCTCGGTGGCGCACGTCTGGTCGTAGACGAGCACGGTCGTGCCCGCGATGTCGCGCAGTTCGCGCTGGATCTTGTCGAGATCACGGCGGTGATGCACAGTGGGCTGACCCACCAGCGCGATGCCGTGATACTTTTCGGGCTCATCGGTCACGATGACGACGCGTCGCACGCCCTCGGCATGCACTTGCGCCACCAGGTCGGAAACCTTGAGCCCGCTGTCGACCGGCTGGCCACCGGTCATGGCCACGGCGTCGTTGTAGAGAATCTTGTAGGTGATGTTGACGCCCGCGGACACAGCGGCGCGTATGGCCAGCAGGCCCGAATGGCAGTACGTGCCATCGCCCAGGTTGGCGAACACATGTTTCTCGCGAGTGAAGGGGGCCTGGCCGATCCAGGCCGCGCCTTCGCCGCCCATGTGGCTGAACGTGGCGGTGTTGCGGTCCATCCAGATGGCCATGTAATGGCAACCGATGCCGGCCATGGCCCGTGAGCCATCCGGGACCTTCGTGGAGGTGTTGTGCGGGCAGCCGGAGCAGAACCACGGCTTGCGTTCCACCGTGGTGACGGGACCGGCCAGTTCGCGTTCCTTGGCGTCGATGATGGCCAGCCGCGCGGCGATGTGCGCGCCAATGTCGGCCGGCAGGCCAGCCTTGTCGAGGCGACGGCCGATCGCCTTGGCGATGACGGCGGGGGAAAGCTCGCTGTGCGCGGGCAACAGCCACTGGCCGCGCGGTGTGGACCATTCACCGCCCGCATTGTCTTTTTCGTCGAACTTGCCGTACACCCTGGGGCGTACATCGTCGCGCCAGTTGTACAGTTCTTCCTTGAGCGCGTACTCGAGGATCTGGCGCTTTTCCTCCACGACCAGGATTTCCTCCAGCCCGGTGGCGAATTCGCGGGCGTCCTGGGCGTTGAGCGGCCACACGCAGCCAATCTTGATGAGACGGATGCCGATTTGCGCGCAGGTGGCCTCGTCCAGCCCCAGATCGGCGAGCGCCTGGCGCGTGTCCAGATAGGCCTTGCCGGCCGCCATGATGCCGAAGCGCGCCCTGGGTGAATCGATGACGACGCGATTGAGCCGATTCGCGCGCGTGTAGGCCAGCGCCGCGTACCACTTGTGATCCATCAGGCGCGCTTCCTGCACCAGTGGCGGGTCGGGCCATCGTATGCCCAGCCCCCCGTCAGGCAGGGCGACGTCTTCCGGCAGGACGATACGGACGCGGTCCGGGTCGATATCCACCGACGCGGTGGATTCGACGACGTCGGTGACGCACTTCATGGCTACCCACAGGCCCGAATACCGGCTCATGGCCCAGCCGTGCAGGCCGTAGTCCAAATATTCCTGTACGTTGGCGGGGTACAGCACGGGAATGCCGGCCGCCTGGAACACGTGTTCGGACTGATGCGCCAGCGTGGATGACTTGGCGGCGTGATCATCCCCCGCCAGAACCAGCACCCCGCCATGCGGTGAGGTGCCGGCCGAGTTGGCGTGCTTGAGCACGTCCATGGACCGGTCCACGCCAGGGCCCTTGCCGTACCACATGCCGAACACCCCATCGACGGTGGCGTCCGGATACAGGTTGATCTGCTGTGTGCCCCAAACGGATGTGGCCGCAAGGTCTTCATTCAACCCGGGCTGGAACACGATGCCGTTGGCGTCCAGGTGTTCCCGGGCCTTCCACAAGGCCATGTCCAGCGCGCCAAGGGGGGAGCCGCGGTAGCCCGAGATGAAGCCCGCCGTGTTGAGCCCGGCCCCGCGGTCGCGCAGGCGCTGCAGCATGGGCAGGCGCACCAGCGCTTGCGTGCCGCTGATGTATATACGACCGCGTTCAAGCGTGTACTTGTCGTCAAGGGAGGCTTTGGCAAGCCGGGATAGCGCCGCCTGATCAAGGGGTGCGTTCATCTCAAGTCTCCTGCGTGTCCGGTCGTTTGCGCCGTGTGGGGTCTGCCCTAGCCAGGCCCTCGTTGTGCGGGGCCTTTCGAGTGGGTAGCCCTAGTGTATGAGCTAATCCACGCCCCGCAAAATCACGCCGTGCGTCCGGAATCAGGGTACCAGCGACAGGCCGATGCGTACCTGGGGGTCGGCCTTGACGTTGTAGCCCAGCAATGTTTCCCCGTATCCCTGATAGAACTGCACGTGCAGGTAGCCGTTCATGTGCAGGAACGTGCGTTGCAGGGGCCACGCGGCCTCGAGCTGGACCGCGTGATGCCCATGGTGGCCCTGCTGATACAGCGCATCCAGCACCAGCCCGTTGTCCTGCGCCCAGCGCAGCTTCCAGTCGACGCGCCCCAGATAGGATGCGTAGTCGGCGTTTTGATCATCGAGGAAATAGGCCTTGACGCGGGGGGCGAAGGTCAGTGTGCTGCCGTTGTTGAACCGATGATTGAGCTCGGGTTGCACGAAGACGTCGTTGAGTGAGCGTGAATCGTCGCCGCCCTTGCCGTTCGATTTGTGTTCCACGCCGGTGGCCAACCCCGTGAACCAGCGTTGATCGGTCGTCTGCCAGAGCTTTTGCTTGTGCCAGAACAGGCTGGGATTGTAGGTGGTGTCGACGAACGGCACCGAATTGTCATGTAGATCCCACAGCGATGTTTGCGTGTAGCCGAAGTACAGATTGTCTAGAAATCCGGGCTTGCGCGGGTCCTCGGGCGTGAACAGCCGGTACTTGAAACTGAGCTGGAAGCGCGCGTTCGCACCACCCTTGTCGCCGAAATCGAAGTAGATCGGCTCGAACGTCGAGATCGCGCTGCGGAAGTTGTCGAAGGCCGAGTGTTCGACCCGTACCGTTTGAGATGGCTGCCCGGATGTGTCAGTGTGGTTCGGGACGGGATTTGAAGCACTGCCGGCATTCCCCGGCGCGGCCGTGCGCAAGTCGGTGGTTGGCATTGGCGCGTTGGTGGTCGTGGCCGCGCTGATGAATCCGGATGCACGGCCGCCTGTCCTGGCTTTATCGTTGCCCGCGATGGACCCGCCCGTGCTCGTCGCATCGCCCACGTCCAGCGCCATCATGCCGGCACCCGGTCTTTCGACGCTGATGGCCTGTGGGCCGTGCGCCGCGGTGGGCACCACCGTCCGCCAGGTGAAACGCACGAAGTTATTCACCGGAAGATTGACCTGCCCGTTACTCTG
>DASTNK010000152.1:0-3096 GCA_035720945.1 Burkholderiaceae bacterium | reverse complement strand
CTGGGCGGCATCGGATTGAACGTCATCCAGGGCGCGAAGATGGTGGGCGCGGGCAAGATCATCGGGGTGGATCTGAACCCCGGGCGCGAAGCCCTGGCGCGCAAGTTCGGCATGACGCACTTTGTCAACCCAAAGGACGTCGACAACGTGGTCGACCATATCGTGTCGCTGACCGACGGTGGCGCCGATTACTCGTTCGAATGCATAGGCAACGTCAAGGTCATGCGTCAGGCGCTGGAATGTTGCCATAAGGGCTGGGGGCAATCCATCATCATCGGCGTGGCCGAGGCCGGCGCCGAGATTTCCACTCGTCCCTTCCAGCTTGTGACGGGGCGTCACTGGAAGGGATCGGCGTTCGGGGGCGCACGCGGGCGCACTGACGTGCCAAAAATCGTCGACTGGTACATGGAGGGCCGTCTCAACATCGACGACCTGATCACGCACACCCTGCCGCTCGAAAAGATCAATGACGGGTTCGATCTGATGCATCGCGGTGAGTCCATTCGTTCCGTGGTGGTGTACTGATGCCGGGCGGACTCGAACTGACCAGCGAACACCGCTGTTTCGATGGTGTCCAGCGCTTTTATCGTCACGATTCACAGGCCATTGGCCTGCCCATGCGATTCTCGGTGTTCCTGCCGCCGCAGGCGGCGGCAGGGCGCGTACCGGTGCTGTTCTTCCTGGCGGGGCTCACCGCCACCGAGGAGAACTTCATGGTCAAGGCGGGTGCGCAACGCCTTGCCGCGAAGCATGGGTTGATGCTGGTGTCGCCCGACACCAGTCCTCGTGGGGCCGGCGTCCCGGGTGATGAGGACGACTGGGACTTCGGCACAGGCGCGGGGTTCTATCTGGACGCGACGCAGGCTCCATGGAAGACGCACTACCGCATGGAAAGCTATGTGGCCCGCGAGCTATTCGACATTGCCACCGGTGAGTTGCCGGGTGATGCGGGCCGGGTCGGCATTTTCGGGCATTCGATGGGCGGCCATGGAGCCCTGGTGCTGGCGCAGCGCCACCGGGATCAATATCGTTCCGTGTCGGCGTTCGCGCCCATTGCCGCGCCATCGCGTTGCCCGTGGGGGCAAAAGGCGTTCACGGGCTATCTGGGTGATGATCATGCTTCCTGGGCCGAGCACGACGCTTCGCTATTGATGGCACGATCCAATTGCCCGTATCCGGGCGGCATTCTGGTCGACCAGGGGTTGGCCGATGCCTTTCTCGATGAGCAACTGTACCCGGGCGAATTCGAAGCGGCATGCGCCAAGGCCGGGCAGCCACTCACGCTGCGACGGCACGAAGGCTATGACCACGGGTATTATTTTCTGTCGACCTTTATGGAAGATCATTTGGCCTTTCATGCGGAGCGCCTGAAAGCTGTCAGCTGACCCGCCAGGCCTTTCATGCCCAGTGTTTGAAGTTTGCAAGCGGTCGGCTGACGTTGTGCCAGGGCGGATTCGGCCGAACGGTTACTTCGCCGTCCGGCCGATAGGCATCACTTCAACAAATGCCACTGCTGGTTCTTCACGATGATCAGCTCGCGGCCGCGATCGTCGAACCCGCTGTGGTCTTCGGGGGTCATGTTGTAGACCCCCTGCGTGGCGACCAGTTCGTGGGTTTGCTCCAGGGCGTCGCGCAGGGCGCTGCGGAATTCCTTGGTGCCGGGCTTGGCCTTTTTCTCGGCCTTGGGAATGGCTTTCTCCAGCAACAGGCCCGCGTCATACACGTTGGCGCCGAACGTGGCCGGCTTGTGGCCATACAGCTTTTCATAGCTTGCGTCGTATTGTTCAGCGATCTTCTTCGACGGGTTGCTGTCGGAGATTTCCGGCAGCACCAGCATCAGGCTGGCCGCGAGAATGGTGCCGTTGACCGCCTTGCCACCCAGCTTCAGGAACGCAGGCAGGGCCGCGCCGTGGGTCTGGTAGAACTGGCCCTTGTAGCCTTGCTTGACCAGTGTGGTCTCCGGCAGGACGGCCGCCGCGCCGGTGCCGGCCACCAGCACGGCATCGGGCTTGGCGGCGAGCACGCGCAGCGCCTGGCCGGTGACTGAACTGTCGGAACGCTGATAGCGTTCGACGGCGACGATCTTGATATTGTGGGCCTTGGCCATCTTGCTGATCACGTTCAGCCAGTCGGTGCCGTAGGCGTCGTTCAGGCCGATGAAGCCCAGGGTCTTGACCCCCGCCTTGACCATGTGGCCGATCAGCGCCTTGGCGATGATGTCGGTGTTCTGCGTGGTCTTGAACACCCATTTCTTTTCAGGCGTCATGGGCAGCACGACCGATGCCGTACCCACGGGCGCCAGCATGGGCGTGCCGGATTGGGCGGCGAACTGGATCACGCCCATGGCGTTGGGCGAGCCCGAGGGCCCGATGATGGCGTCCACCTTGTCTTCGCTGATGAGCTTCTTGAAATCAACGACGGTCTTGGTGGGGTCGCTGCCGTCATCGAGCGAAATGTACTGGATGGTCAGATCGCCGACCTTCTTCGGCAGCAGCGCCACGGTGTTCTTCTGGGGAATGCCGATCAGCGCCGTGGGTCCCGTCGTGGAGGACACCACGCCGATTTTCACCTGGGCGAAGGCGGCGGTGGTGCCCAGCAGGGTGAGCGCCGCCACAGTGGTGGCGAGGGTCTTGAGTTTCATGTGGCTGTCTCCTGATCTTCTTCGTGTGTCGTGGGAAAAATGAATTTTAGAGGCTGTTCACGCTAGTGGCGGTACAGTTCTAGCGGGCAGGTGGGCGGAGAGCCGTGTGTTGCATCCCCCGATGGCCACCGGCATCGATCCGTGCATAGCGAAGATAGTTTATATCTAAACATTGTCTTGACGCCGTATGGTCTCTGGTGCTCCGCACCAGTCGTTCAGATGGTGATCGAGCTCACGCTGGCGCCACCGCAGACAAACAGCGTCTGCCCGGTGACGAAGCTGTTGGCTGGATCGGAGAAAAACATCACCGCGCGGGCGACGTCGTCGGCGCGACCCAGCCGTTTGACCGGAATGCCCTGTGCGATGGCGTGCTCGCGTTCACTCCCGGCCGGGATCACGTCATAGAACATGTCGGTCTGGATGGGGCCCGGCGCCACCACGTTGACGGTGATGCC
>DASTNK010000151.1:0-5718 GCA_035720945.1 Burkholderiaceae bacterium | reverse complement strand
TGGCAAGAGACGATCACCGGGGTGCCCGCTGCCAGGGCGATCGAGGTGGCGCGGGGGTTCGCCTCGAGCGCCGAGAAGACACATGGCCGCTCGATGGTGATCATTGGCTCGGGCATGAACCACTGGTTCCACCAGGATGTCAGCTACCGGGCCATCATCAACACACTGATGCTGTGTGGCACGATTGGCGTGTCGGGCGGCGGCTGGTCGCACTACACGGGCCAGGAAAAAGTGCGCCCGCAAACCGGATGGGCAGCGCTGGCGTTCGCGCTGGACTGGGTTCGCCCGCCGCGCCACATGGCGGGCACGTCGTTCTTTTACCTGCATTCCGACCAATGGCGCTATGAGCAACTCGGTGTCGGCGGCCTGCTGTCCCCGCTTGCCGACCGCTCACGACAGACCGGGGCGCTTGTCGATTGCGATGTTCGTGCGCAGCGCATGGGCTGGATGCCCTCGGCTCCCCAGTTGAATCGCAATCCGCTCACGGTGGCGCGCGAGGCCATGCGGTCAGGGGGTGACCCGAAACAATATATCGTGGATGCGCTCAAGTCTGGCAAGCTTGCCATGGCCTGCGAAGATCCCGACAACCCGGACAACTTTCCACGCAACCTGTTCGTGTGGCGCTCCAATCTGCTGGGGTCGTCGGGCAAGGGGCACGAGTATTTCCTCAAGCATTTCCTGGGTACGCGATGCGGCCTGCAGGGCCAGGATCTGGGCGCAGAGGGTGGGGCGAAACCCGAGGAAGTCACGTGGCGCGACGCCGCTCCCGAGGGCAAGCTCGACCTGGTGGTGACCCTGGACTTCCGCATGTCGACGACGGCGTTGTATTCCGATGTGGTCTTGCCGACGGCTTCGTGGTATGAAAAGAACGATCTCTCCACGACCGACATGCATCCGTTCATCCACCCGTTTTCGGTGGCGGTGGACCCGGTGTTCGGGTCGAAAAGCGATTGGGAAACCTTCAAGGCGCTCGCCAAGAAGTTTTCGGAACTTGCCCAGGGCGAGCTGGGCGAGGAAAAAGATGTGGTGCTCACGCCCATCATGCACGACACCGTCAACGAGATGGCGCAGCCGTTCGATGTGCTTGACTGGAAAAAGGGCGAATGCGACCTGATACCCGGGAAGACCGGTCCCGGCATCACCTTCATCGATCGGGATTATCCCGCCGTGCATGCCCGTTTCACGTCGCTCGGGCCGCTGTTGGACACGCTCGGCAACGGCGGCAAGGGTATCCATTGGGACATGCGGCACGAGGTCGAGGAACTCGGCGCGCTCAACCGCACGGTGCCCGATGGTCCCGCCAAGGGGCGGCCGTGCATTGTCAGTGACATCGATGCGGCCGAGACGATCCTCATGCTGGCACCCGAAACCAACGGCGAGGTGGCGGTGCGCGCCTGGGAGGCGCTGTCCAAGACCACGGGACGCAGTCACCGTCACTTGGCCGACGCCCGGGCCGACGAGAAGATCCGCTTCCGGGACATCCAGGCCCAACCACGCAAGATCATCACTTCGCCCACGTGGTCCGGCATCGAAAGCGAGAAAGTGAGCTACAACGCGGGTTACATCAACGTCAACGAACTGGTGCCGTGGCGTACCTTGACGGGGCGGCAGCATTTCTACCTTGATCATGCCTGGATACGCGATTTCGGCGAGGCCTTCGCGCTGTATCGCCCGCCCATCGATACCCGCGCGGTGAATGCGTTGCTTGGCAAGAAGGGCAACGGCAATCGTGAGATCGTGCTGAATTTCATCACGCCGCATCAGAAATGGGGCATCCACAGCACCTACACCGACAACCTGATTATGCTCACGCTGTCGCGGGGCGGGCCGATCGTCTGGATATCCGAGGTGGACGCCAGGCAAGCCGACATCCAGGACAACGACTGGATCGAGTGCTTCAACGCGAATGGCGCGCTCACCGCGCGCGCGGTGGTGAGCCAGCGTGTGAACCAGGGCATGTGCCTGATGTATCACGCACAAGAGAAAATCGTGAATGTGCCGGGGTCAGAAGTCACGGGCATGCGTGGCGGAATCCACAACTCCGTCACACGCATCATCGTCAAACCCACGCAGATGATCGGCGGTTCGGCGCAGTTCTCATGGAGCTTCAACTATTACGGCCCGGTGGGTTCCGATCGGGACGGGTTCGTCATCCTCAGGAAAATGGCCAAGGTCGACTGGATGGACCACATTCAGCGCCAGGCGCGTGAGGCCGAGATCAATGCGAAGCTGGCGGGAGCCGAAAAATGAAAGTACGCGCGCAAGTGGCGATGGTGTTGAATCTGGACAAGTGCATCGGCTGCCATACCTGTTCGGTGACGTGCAAGAACGTGTGGACGTCGCGCAAGGGCATGGAGTATGCCTGGTTCAATAACGTGGAAACCAAGCCGGGCATAGGGTACCCCAAGGATTGGGAAAACCAGGAGCACTGGAAAGGGGGCTGGGAGCGCAAGGACAACGGCAAGCTGGTCCCCAGGCAGGGCGGGCGCTGGGGCGTGCTGGCGCGCATTTTCTCCAACCCGAATCTGCCGCAGATCGACGACTACTACGAACCCTTCACGTTCGACTACGAGAATCTGCAGACCGCGCCGGAACTGCCGACGGCGCCGGTGGCACGCCCCATTTCCCTGGTGTCGGGGCGCACGATGGAGAAAATCGAATGGGGGCCGAACTGGGAGGAGATCCTGGGCGGTGAGTTCGACAAGCGCAGCAAGGACTACAACTTCGAGGCGGTGCAGAAGGACATCTATGGGCAGTTCGAGAACACGTTCATGATGTATCTGCCCCGGTTGTGCGAGCACTGCCTGAATCCCACATGTGTGGCGTCGTGCCCGTCAGGATCCATCTACAAACGCGAGGAAGACGGCATCGTCCTGATCGACCAGGACAAGTGCCGGGGCTGGCGGATGTGCGTATCGGGTTGTCCGTACAAGAAAATCTATTACAACTGGGTGAGCGGCAAGGCCGAGAAATGCACCTTCTGTTATCCGCGCATCGAAGCGGGCATGCCGACGGTGTGTTCCGAAACCTGTGTCGGCCGCATCCGCTATCTGGGGGTGCTGCTGTACGATGCCGACCGGATCGAGGCCGCGGCAAGCACCGAGAGCCCGCAAGACCTGTATCAGGCGCAACTCGATGTCTTTCTCGACCCCTCCGACCCCGAGGTACAACGCCAGGCGCTGGCGGATGGCATCGCCGAATCCTGGATCGAGGCGGCCCAGCATTCGCCCACGTACAAGATGGCGGTGGAATGGAAAATCGCCTTTCCGCTGCACCCCGAGTACCGGACGCTGCCGATGGTGTGGTACGTGCCGCCGTTGTCTCCCATCACGGCCCACGCGAATGCGGGGGCCATCGAAAGCGCCGCCAATGGACTACCCGACGTTGAATCGCTGCGCATTCCCGTGCGTTACCTCGCCAACCTGCTGACGGCTGGCAACGAACCGCCGATCGTCGGCGCCCTGCAGCGCATGATGGCGATGCGTGCCTGGTTCCGCGCGAAGCAACTGGGCGAGGCGCAGGACCCGGCGTTGTTGGCCAGCGTGGGGTTGGACGAGGCCACGGCGCAATCCATGCACCGGTACTTGGCGATCGCGAACTATGAAGACCGCTTTGTGATTCCGACCGCTCATCGCGAGGAGTCGGAAAACGCCTACCAGATCCGGGGTGGGTGCGGGTTCACGTTCGGCAATGGCTGTGACGGGATCGATGCGAAGGCGGGGCTGTTCGGGGGAAAAATGGGCCGGCGCAATGTGGTGCCGATCCGTGAGCTCGACGATTCCGAGTGACGAGTCATGACGCCTAATCCTGTTCTGCTGCTGCGGGCGTTGTCGGTCCTGCTGACATACCCTGACGCAGAATTCCGCGCTGCGCTACCCGAGATCGCCGAAGCGATCCGGGGGGCGCGCGCGCTCGACAAACGGCTGCGCGTCGATCTGCTGGCGCTGGTCGATGAGATCGCCAACAGCGATTCCCTGGAGGCCGAGGGGCGCTACGTGGATTTGTTCGATCGCGGGCGGCACACGTCGTTGAATCTGTTCGAACATGTATTCGGGGATGGGCGCCAGCGCGGCCCGGCCATGCTGGAGTTGCGCGAGCGGTACCTGGCCGCGGGCATGGAACCCTTGGGTGAAGAACTGCCTGATCACCTGCCGTTGTTGCTTGAATACCTGAGCTGCCGCGACCTGGCCGAAACGCGCGACACCATTGGCGAGGTCGCGCATGTCGTGCGCAAGCTTGGCAATACATTGGCCCATCGCCACAGCCGTTACGCGGCGGTGATGGCCGCCGTGTTGGCGCTGGGCGGTGAACGCGGCCTGGATGCCAGGGCTCCGGCGCCGCCTCCCGACGATTTCGACCGTTCGTGGGAGGAAAAGCCCGCGTTCGATCCCAGCGACCTGTCTCCGACGGTCGTGCCTCGGCACGTCGCGCCATGATCCACCCGGAGGTCCAGCCATGACTTTGCCCGCTTATCTCAATGAGTTCCTGTTCGGCATTTATCCCTACATTTGTCTGGCGGTGCTGCTTCTGGGCAGCCTGATACGCTTCGACCGCGAGCCGTACTCATGGAAGAGCGATTCATCCCAGATCCTGCACGCGGGGCAACTGAAGCTGGGATCAAACCTGTTTCACTACGGGGTGCTGGTGGTCATACTGGGGCATTTCGCCGGCTTCCTGATGCCCGAGGCGATCGTGATGGCGCTGATGACCCCCACCTATCACCAGTTGCTGGCGATGGTGGTGGGCGGCATCGCCGGGGTGGTCGCCCTGATCGGCGCCACGATCCTGATCCACCGGCGCCTGTCCTATCGCCGCATACGGGCGAACAGCCGCAAATGGGACATCGCGATCGTGATCATGTTGTGGCTGCAATTGCTGCTGGGTGTGGCCACGGTGCCACTGTCGGCACAGCACATGGATGGGGCGCTGTTCGAGCAACTCGTGCAATACGTGCAGGGGGTCGTGCTGTTTCATGGGCATAACGCGGCCCTCATGCAAAACGTGCCGTGGGTATACCAGTTCCACATTCTGCTTGGCTTCACCATCTTCCTGGTGTCGCCCTTCACACGCATGGTGCATATCTGGAGCGGCGTGGCCACGGTTGCCTATCTGTTCCGGCCGTATCAACTGGTTCGCAAACGCGGGGGGTCGGGGCACTCATGAACATCACCGTCAACGGCGCAACGGTCGACGCCGAGAAATGGCCCACGCCGCGTCTGGCGGCGGTGCACGAATTGCTGCGTCAGCGCGCGCGTGAATTGGGGCTGCTCGACACAACGGCCAACGAGGACGAGACCAAACAGGCGATCGAGCGCACGCTGGCCCGGGAAGTGGCGGTGCCCGTGGCCCAAGAGGAAGAGTGCCGGCGCTGGTACGAGGCCAATGCAACGCGCTTCCGCAGTGGCGACCTGGTCTTTGCGCGGCACATCCTGTTTCAGGTCACTCCGGGGGTACCCGTGCCGGCCGTGCGCGCGGTCGCCGAGGCGATTCTCCATGAAATCCGTAGGGATTCTGCGCTTTTCGACAAGCATGCCCGTGAGCACTCGAACTGCCCGTCGGGCGCCACTGGTGGGCAGTTGGGGCAATTGCAGCGCGGCGATACGGTGCCGGAATTCGAGAAGGCCATCTTCGAAGACGCCACGATCGGGGTGTTGCCCAAGCTCGTGGCCACGCGTTACGGCTTTCACATCATCGCCGTCGACAAGCGCGTCGAGGGCA
>DASTNK010000150.1:0-15728 GCA_035720945.1 Burkholderiaceae bacterium | reverse complement strand
ATGGGTGCTGGAAACAATTGACGGAAGGGGAGATGAACACCATGGGTGATGCCACACAGGGACTGGCGCAGCGTCTGGCACGGGCGAGGGCGCGGCATGATGCGGTGGGTGCGCCGCCGCAGGCAATCGTGCCGAACGATGCAGAGGCCGCCTACGCCGTGCAACACGAGATCCTGGCCTTGAGCGGCGTATCGGCGGTGGGGTGGAAAGTCGGCGCCAAGTCGGCCGACGGTCCGATTCAGGGCGCGCCATTGCCGAACGACGGCGTGCGGCGCAGCCCTGCCGTGTTTCGGCGCGGGGACTTCGGCGTGCTGGGCCTGGAGCTGGAGATCGCCTTCTACTTCAGCCATGAATTCGCTCCGCGCGAACGGGGATACACGGACGTCGAGGTGTGGACGGGCGTGCGCTCGGTCGCGGCCACCATCGAGATCGTGTCGAGCCGTTTTGCCGACTGGCCGAAGGTGGACAAGTTCGCCCAGTTGGCGGATCTGCAGAACCACGGCGCGTTGATCGTGGGGGAGGCTGTGGCGTACCGCGAAGACTATCCCTTTCTTCGGCCGACCTTGTCCTTTATTTACGGTGGCAAGGACATTGTGAAAGGGTTGCCCGCGAATCCCGCCGGCGACCCACGACGCTTGTTGCCATGGTTGGTGAACCACTGGACCGCGCGCGGCCTGACGGTGTCTCCCGGAATGGTCGCCACCGGGGGGTCGTACACGGGCATATTCTTCCCCGACGGGCCGGGTGAGGCAGTGGGGCGGATCGCCGGTCTGCCGGAAGTGCGGCTGACCATCTCCGAGTGAGTGGCCGTCTCGACGAGGGAGCATTTCCTTCCATATCGTCAGATCCGCCCAAGCCATAGACGCGTATGACGCGGTGGCCTGCTCAGAGGGTCCCCAGGCAACCAACCCTGAAGCTGTTTCACGACGACAAAGGCCGCCTCATGACTCGCAGAATTTTTCAAGATGGGCCGATCATGTCTCGTCCTGCTCGCTTTTTCCCTCCATCCCCTCGCGTCAGCGATTCTCCACTGGCGGCGCGGCTGCGCAGAGAACTGCGTGGCGATGTCCTGTTCGATGCGGCCAGTCGTGGCCGGTATGCGACCGATGCCTCCATCTACCAAATCCCGCCCATTGGCGTCGTGGTGCCGCGCGATCAGGCGGATGCGCTGCTGGCGCTGGACATCGCACGCGATGAGAAGGCACCGATTCTGGCGCGCGGGGCGGGCACAAGTCAATGCGGGCAGACGGTGGGTGAAGCCCTGGTCATCGACAACAGTAAATGGCTGAACAATGTGGTTTCAATCGACCCGGCGGCGCGCACGGCGACGGTGGAGCCGGGCATCGTGCTCGATCATCTGAACGCGCGACTCAAATCGCACGGCCTGTGGTTTCCGGTGGACGTTTCCACCAGCGCGCAGTGCACGCTGGGCGGTATGGCCGGCAACAACTCGTGCGGGTCGCGCTCCATCGAATACGGGAACATGGTGCACAACGTGCTGGCCATCGATGCGGTGCTGGCCAATGGCACACAGGCGCGCTTCGGGCCGTTGCACGGTGATCCGGACGGTGCGCGCATGCGGTCGCTCGTGGATGGCGTGCGCCGCATCGCCGAACGCGAGCGCGGTGAGCTCGCCGAGCGCATGCCCAGGGTGCTGCGCCGCGTCGCCGGTTACAACCTTGATCTGTTCGACTGCTTGAACCCGCGTGGCTATACCGATGATGGCGTGGCGAATCTGTCGCACCTGTTGGTCGGTTCGGAGGGCACGCTCGCCTACACGCGGCAACTGACGCTCAAGCTGGCGCCTCTGCCGGCGCACAAAGTGCTGGGAGTGGTCAGCTTCCCGACGTTCTATCAGGCCATGGATGCGGCGCAGCACATCGTTGCGCTCAAGCCCGTGGCGGTGGAACTGGTCGATCGCACGATGATCAACCTGGCGCTGGATAATCCGTCGTTTCGCCCCATTGTTGAACGGGCGCTGGTGGGGCGGCCCGAGGCGATTCTTCTGGTCGAGTTCGCCGGCGAAGCGCTGGCGGCGTTGTCGCCGCGTCTGTCGGAACTGGACGATCTGATGGGCAGCCTCGGCCTGCCCGGGTCGGTCGTGCGCATGACCGACGCCGCGGCCCAGAAGGCGCTATGGGGCGTGCGCAAGGCCGGCCTGAACATCATGATGAGCATGAAGGGCGATGGCAAGCCGGTGTCGTTCATCGAGGACTGCGCGGTACCGCTCCAGCATCTGGCCGAATATACGCGTCGGCTGACAGAGGTGTTTCATAAGCACGGCACAGAGGGCACGTGGTACGCGCACGCCAGCGTGGGCACGTTGCACGTGCGTCCCATTCTCGACATGCGGCGCGATGGCGCCGCGAAGATGCGCGCCATCGCGGAAGAGGCGTCGGAGTTGGTGCGCGAGTACAAGGGCGCGTATTCGGGCGAGCATGGCGACGGATTGTGTCGTGGGGAGTGGATCGCTTGGCAATACGGCCCTCGTATCAACCAGGCGTTCGCCGAGATCAAGGCGTTGTTCGATCCGGAAAACCGCTTCAATCCGGACAAGATCGTGAACCCGCCGAAGATGGATGATCGACGCAACTTCCGATTCGCTCCCGGCTACGCCGTGCCGCGCATCCGCACGGCACTGGACTGGTCCGTGTGGAACGTGCGGCGCGACCCCCGGAGCGGCGAGCAAAGCGCGCCGGGCACGGGCGAGGACAAGACGAATGGCTTCGCCAGCGCCGTCGAGATGTGCAACAACAACGGCCACTGCCGCAAGTTCGATGCCGGCACCATGTGCCCCAGCTACCGCGTGACGCGCGACGAACAACATGTCACCCGGGGGCGGGCGAATACCCTGAGGCTGGCGATCTCCGGACAACTGGGTGACGACGGCCTGGCGAGCCGAGAGGTCAAGGAAGCGCTTGATCTGTGCGTGTCCTGCAAGGGCTGCAAGCGCGATTGCCCGACCGGGGTCGATATGGCGAAGTTCAAGATCGAGGCGCGCCGGGCCTGGGCTGAGCGGCACGGCGTCACGCTGCGTGATCGTCTGATCGCCTTCATGCCGCGTTACGCGCCGCTGGCCAGCCGGTGGCCCCGCCTGGCCGCGCTGGCGGATGCCGTCCCGGTCGTGTCGCCCTGGATCAAGCGCAAGTTGGGGTTCGCGCCGCAGCGTTCGTTGCCGCGCTTCCAGCCGGCGTTTCTTGCGCAAGCGGCCGGAATGCCGCCACCGGCGGTGCGTGGCGACGGCAGGGATGTCCTGCTTTTCGTCGACACGTTCAACAACTGCATTGAACCCGAGAATGCGCGCGCGGCGCGGCGAGTGCTGGAGGCGGCGGGCTACACGGTGCATTTGAATGTCGCGCGTGGCGAGCGGTCACTATGCTGTGGCCGCACGTTTCTGGCGGCCGGCCTCGTGGCGCAAGCGAAGCGGGAGGCGCGCCGCACGCTCGATGCCCTGGAGCCGTTCGTGAGCCGGGGGGTTCCCGTGGTGGGGCTGGAGCCGTCGTGTCTCCTATCGTTGCGCGACGAGTTCCTGGACTACGGGTACGGCGACGAGGCGCGGCGTCTGGCGGCGAACGCCTTCCTGTTCGAAGAGTTTCTTGTCCGGGAGCGGCAGGCCGGGCGCTTCTCTCCGCCATTGAAGGCGCTGCCGGTGGCGCGCGCGTTGGTGCATGGCCATTGCCACCAGAAGGCGTTCAATGCGTTCACGCCGGTGCAGACGGTGCTGGGCTGGATTCCGGGGCTTGAGGTCGAGGTGGTGGAATCATCCTGCTGTGGCATGGCGGGCAGCTTCGGCTACGAGGCGGAGCACTTCGCGGCGTCGATGGCCATGGCGGAGCTTTCCTTGCTGCCCGCCGTGCGGGAGCGGTCAGCAAACGCCGTGGTGGTGGCCGATGGCACCAGCTGCCGCCATCAGATCAGTGATGGGGCCGCGACACAGGCGATGCACGTGGCGCGGATATTGGCCGACGCGCTCGCCTGACGAGTAGAAGGGGGGCGTGAACAGGCCCCGTCCAAACAGCGCAGTGGTGTCAGGCCACACGCTTGCGGCGCGGCGCCTCCGGCTTGCGCCGTTTGCCGCGTGTCAGGCTCGAGCTGAGCCGCTTGTACGAGATTTCCATGTGTTCCTGCATGGCGGCACGGGCCAGATCGGGATTCTTCGAGCGTAGCGCCTTGAGGATTTTCTTGTGCTCTTCGATGGCGTCGGACCAGACCTCGGGAGTTTCGAAATGGCTGTGCAACTGGTCGAACAGCGGGCCCAGGCGGAAGTCGAACAGCCGCGCCACGATGTCGACCAGAACACTGTTGCCAGTGGCCTCGGCGATGCGGACATGGAACAGTTTGTCGGCCTCTATGGGCGTGGCGCCCGTGCCGGCCACCGCGACCATGGCCTTGATGGCGTCGCCGATGGCGTCGAATTGTGGCTTGCGCCCGACCCGGGCGGCGGTGGCGGCCACTTCGCCCTCGAGCAGCGCGCGGGCGCGGATGAGTTCCAGCGGCCCTTCTTCGCGCGATAGATCGGGGGTTTTACCGCGCGTGGGAGGCGGTTTGCACACATAGATGCCGGAGCCCATGTGGACTTCGATGTAGCCCTGGACCTCGAGTGCGATCAAGGCTTCACGCAGCGAAGGGCGGCTGACGCCGAGCTGCACGGCGAGATCGCGTTCGGCCGGCAGGCGCGAGCCGGCCGGGAATTCGCCCGCCACGATCAGGGAGCGGAGCTGGTCGCTGATCTGGCGGTAGAGCCGCTGGGTTTCAATGGCTTTAATGGGCATGAGGGGCGTCCTGGTGTGCTGTTTGGCCAATTCGAGTGCAAGAACCGGTCACACGGTACACGGGTGTTCGAAGTCCGGGCCACCGCGCCGTCATGGCGCGGCGGGAGTTTCTGATGAGGGGGGAAATGTCAGCCCATATTCGCGGGCGCATTCTACCAGTGCCGGGATGATGGCCGGATGCAGCGCCACGCCGTCGCGTTCTTGTTCGCGTTTGCGCGCCATGCCGCGGTCTCCTGGCATGCGTACGGCTTGCGCGCCGGGACGTGGTGGATTTTGGCGGCAGGCGTCGCCCAGCCAGTCGGTCTGGCGCGTGAAAGCGTCCAGACCGCCGAACGCGCCCGGATCGTACAGCGACATGAAAACCGTTGCGCCCCAGCCCTCGGGTGGGTCGGCCCGCCCATGACCGGCCAAGCCACCGGTGAGCGCCTCGATGAGCAACGCCAGCCCGAACCCCTTGTGCCCGGACTCCAGGCCGCCCAGGGGTAGGATGGTGCCAGGTGGATCTTGCGCCAGGACGGCGGGGTCGGTGCTTGGGTTGCCGTCGGCATCGAGCATGCAGGGGTGGCTGAAGCGCCGGCCGGCCTTGTGCAGCCGGGCGCTGAGTCCGTTGGTGACGATGGATGACGAGATGTCTATGAGGAACGGCGCACCCGACGTGGGGATGCCTGCGGCGATGGGGTTGGGTGTGAAGACGCCCCGGGTGCCGCCGTGGGGTGCGACGCTGGCGACTGCGGGGTCGGAGCTGGCCAGCATCATGACCAGACCGCGCTCGGTGGCGCGCAGCAGGTAGGCCGCGAGACAGGCGATGTGATGGCTGCGGCGGATGACCAGTGTGGCGCTGCCGAATTTCCGCGCGCGGGGTTCGAGAGCGTCCATGCCTTCGCGCACCAGCCATGGGCCGGGTAGGCGGCGGCCGTCCCAGCACAGTGAGGCCCCATGATCGGACAGCACCGTGGGCACGCCCGAAGTGGCCATGGCCTGGTTGCGGATTTCCTTGACGTAAGGGGCCAGCAACGCCAGGCCATGTGTGTCGTGGCCCAGGAGGTCGCCCTCGACGAGAACGTCGGCGACGACTTGGGCGATATGGGCGTCCAGCCCCGCCGCTTTCAGGAGATCCCCGGCGAAGCGCCGCAGCATGTCGGTGGAAATGCGGTCGGGCGTCATGTGAGGCGGGTTTCCAGTATGAAGAGGAAAGGTGTGAGAACCAGTTTAATACGTGGCCCGGCCGCCGGAAATGTCGAACACCCCGCCCGTGGTGAATGAGCAATCGGCCGAGCAAAGCCAGGCTACCAGCGCGGCGACCTCATCGGTCTTGCCGAAGCGGCCCATGGGGATTTTCGAGAGCATGTAATCGATGTGCTGCTGCGTCATTTGCGAGAACATGGCGGTATGCACCGCCGCCGGCGTGACGCAGTTGACCGTGATGCCGGTTTGCGCGAGTTCCTTGCCCAGCGATTTTGTCAGCGCGATGACGCCCGCCTTGGAGGCGCTGTAGGCGGAGGCATTGGGGTTGCCCTCTTTGCCGGCGATGGAGGCGATGTTGACGATACGCCCGTAGTTGCCGGGCCGCATCTGCGGCACGAGGGCGCGGCAGCACAGGAACGGACCGCGCAGGTTGATGTTCATGACCTGGTCCCAGTCGGCCACGGAGTAGTCGCAAACCGATTTGTTGGGGCCGGTGATGCCGGCGCTGGTGACCAGGATATCAACGGTGCCGCCATCCCGCTGGCTTTGCGCGGCGGCGGTGGTGACGGCTTCTTCATTGCTGATGTCGACGGCCACGGTATGCGCCTTGCCGGAAGGCAGGGCGGCCCGCGCCCTGTCGAGCATGGCGGCATCGCGATCCCACAGGCTGACGTGGGCTCCGCCATGGGTCAGGCGCTGGGCTATGGCCAGGCCGATACCCGCCGCGCCGCCAGTGATGACGGCATGCCTGCCGGAAAAATCGTAGGAATTGCCGGTTGCCATGACGAGGAATCCTTTTGGTGGCGAGTGTGTGGTTTGATTGATTTTTGAATTCACGAGCCAACCGGACAGCACGCTGGCGTGGCGCCGACGAGTGTTCCGTTGCGCATCGGGTTTGGGCCGGCAAACAGCCTTGGCATCTTGCGAATGGCGTGAAGTGAATGCAATGAATGGATCTTGAAACCGGTAAGCTGGTCGGGCCAATAAAGCTAGAATTCCATAGCCGGCCAGGGTTGTCAATGGCAAGGGGAAAGGACTTGTTCGGCGGGGACTTCTTACATCCCGGGGCGCGGCCTTCAGTGCTTTGGTAATACCACTTTACCCATTCCGATTTGTGTAATAGACTGGTTGCCGGCCAGGCTCCGACCCGCGCGAACAGCCGTGTGCGAGAACCTGCCTCGAAGTCGTGGCGCGCCATTGCAGGGCGCGTCGGCCGCATACCGCCGCGGCCGGGCACGGCGGTATGCACAGGCGGCCGTGCCCGGGAGATCCGATTGAGCAACGGCAATGACGGCAACGAATCTGGCAAGAAGGAACCCGTGCGGCGCAGCCAGGCGTGGTTCGGGCGCCAGGATCGCGACGGCTTTATCTACCGGTCATGGATGAAGAATCGCGGCATTCCGCACGACCAGTTCGACGGTCGACCGGTCATTGGCATCTGCAACACTTTCTCTGAGCTCACTCCTTGCAACTCGCACTTCCGCACCCTGGCCGAACAGGTCAAGATCGGCGTCTGGGAGTCGGGCGGGTTTCCTCTTGAATTCCCGGTGATGTCGCTGGGCGAAACCATGTTGCGGCCGACAGCCATGCTGTTTCGCAATCTGGCCAGCATGGATGTCGAAGAGTCCATCCGCGGGAACCCCATAGATGGGGTCGTGCTGCTCATGGGTTGCGACAAGACCACGCCTTCACTACTGATGGGCGCGTCGTCCTGCGATCTGCCCACCATTGGGGTGTCGGGCGGGCCCATGCTCAGCGGGCGGTTCCGGGGGCGTGAACTGGGTTCCGGCACCGACGTCTGGAAAATGTCCGAGGAAGTCCGTGGCGGGCGCATGTCTCAGGAAGAATTCTTCGAGGCCGAGAGCTGCATGCATCGGTCGCATGGCCATTGCATGACCATGGGCACGGCGTCGACCATGGCCAGCATGGTCGAGTCGCTGGGCATGAGCCTGCCCGGCAACGCCGCCATTCCCGCCGTCGACGCGCGGCGCAACCTGTTGGCGCGCGCGTCCGGCCGGCGCATCGTCGACATGGTCAAGGAAGACTTGGTCATGTCAAAGATCCTGACGCGCCAGGCATTCGAGAACGCCATCCGCGTCAATGCCGCCATAGGCGGGTCGACCAACGCGGTCATCCATCTGCTGGCCATCGCCGGGCGCATCGGCGTGAAGCTGGATCTGTCAGACTGGGACCGCCTGGGCCATGACCTGCCCTGTCTGGTCGACCTGCAGCCGTCTGGCCGGCATCTGATGGAAGACTTCTATTACGCGGGCGGTCTGCCGGCGGTCATCCGCGAGCTGGGAAACGTCATACATCGTGACACCCTGACCGCCAACGGGCACACCCTCTGGGACAACTGCAAGGACGCACCCAACTGGAACCGTGAAGTCATCCACGCATTCAGCGAGCCTTTCAAGGATCACGCGGGTATCGCGGTGCTGCGGGGCAACCTGTGCCCGGATGGCGCGGTCATCAAACCGTCGGCGGCCACGCCCGCGCTGCTTCGGCACAAAGGCCGCGCCGTGGTTTTCGAAGACAGCAACGACATGCACACGCGCATCAACGATGAAGACCTGGACGTGGATGAGAACTGCATTCTCGTGCTCAAGAACTGCGGGCCGAAAGGGTATCCGGGCATGGCCGAAGCCGGCAACATGCCGCTGCCACCCAAGGTCCTGCGCAAGGGCATCACCGACATGGTGCGCGTGTCCGATGCACGCATGAGCGGCACCGCCTACGGCACCGTGGTGCTGCACGTCGCACCAGAGGCGGCGGCGGGCGGCCCGCTGGCGCTGGTTCACAATGGCGACATCATCGAGCTGGACGTTGCGCAGCGCAAGCTGCATCTGCACGTGCCGGAAGACGAACTCGCGCGCCGTCGGGCCGCGTGGGCGCCGCCGGCGGCGCCGCCTCGCGGCTGGGTCAAGCTGTATGTGGAACACGTGCAGCAGGCCAACCTGGGGGCGGATCTGGATTTCCTGGCGGGCAAGAGCGGGGCCGCTGTACCCAAAGACAATCACTGACAAGCCGACGGCGGCGCCACATGAAAGTTCTCATCACCGACTACGATTTCCCCGACCTCGATCTGGAAAAGGCGTTTTATGCCGATGCCGGCGTGGAGCTCGTCACGGCGCAATGCCGCACCGAGGACGATGTCATCCGCGAATCCGAAGGCTGCCAGGGGCTGCTGGTGCAGTACGCCCCCGTCAATGCCAAGGTGTTCGCCGCGCGCCCGGGCATCCGCGTCGTCAGCCGCTATGGGGCGGGTTTCGACACCATCAACCTGGCCGACGCGCGCGATCATGGTGTGTGGGTGGGAAACTCCCCTGATTACGGGGTGGGCGAGGTGGCCACGCATGCGTTGGCCATGACACTGGCGTTGCTGCGGCACGTGGTCTTCTACGATCGCGACATCAAGGCGGGGGTCTGGCATTTCACCTCGGCCGGGCCCATGCGGCGCGTGTCCGACATGACGCTGGGCATCCTGGGCCTGGGGCGCATCGGCAAACGCATGGCGCACATTGGCCGCAACAGCTTCGCGCGGGTCGTCGCCTGCGATCCGTATATCATTGATGGGGACTTCCCTGCTTACGTCGAGCGCGTTTCTATGGAAGAATTGTTTTCCCTGGCCGACGCCATCTCGTTGCATGTGCCGCTCAATGATGAAACCCGCGGTATCGTCAATGCCAAGTGGCTGGGGCTGATGAAGCCGGGTTCCGTGCTGGTCAACACCGCGCGCGGCCCGGTGGTCGACGCGGATGACCTGCTCGCGTCGCTCGATGCGGGAAGGCTGGACGGCGCGGCGCTCGACGTGCTGCCGGTCGAGCCTCCGGAATTCGGCGCTCGAATCGTGCAGCATCCCAGGGTCCTGTTGTCGCCACACGCGGCGTTCTACTCCGTGGTGGCGGAAAAGGAATTGCGCCGTAAGGCGGCGCAGAATCTGGTCGACTGGGCCCGTAAGGGGCGCCCGTCTTATGTGGTGGTGGAAGGCGCAGCAACCGGAAGTTGAACCGCGGCACTCACAAAGGAATATTGCATGGCATCGGTGCAGATTCGGGGAGTACAGAAAAGCTTCGGCGGAACCCAGGTGATACGTGGCGTCGACATCAACATCGACGATGGCCAGTTCGCGGTGCTGGTGGGGCCCTCGGGGTGCGGGAAATCCACGTTGTTGCGCATGCTCGCGGGGCTGGAGCAAATCTCCGATGGGCAGATCCTCATCGCCGATCAGGTCGTCAACGACATGCCCCCGAAAGAGCGCGACATCGCCATGGTGTTCCAGAATTACGCGCTCTACCCGCACATGACGGTCTACGACAACATGGCGTTTTCGCTCATACTGGCCAAGACGGACCGCATCGAGGTCAAGCAGCGTGTCGACCGCGCGTCGGAAATCCTGGGGCTGGCGCAGTTGTTGCAGCGCTATCCGCGCCAGCTGTCCGGCGGGCAGCGCCAGCGTGTCGCCATGGGGCGGGCCATCGTGCGCAACCCCCAGGTGTTCCTGTTCGACGAGCCACTCTCCAACCTCGACGCCAAGCTGCGTGTGCAGATGCGGGCCGAAATCAAGGCGCTGCATCAGCGCCTGCGCACCACGTCGGTCTACGTCACCCACGACCAGATCGAGGCCATGACCATGGGCGATCTCATCGTCGTCATGAACGACGGCAGGGTGGAGCAATGCGGGCGGCCGCTCGATCTTTACGACCGCCCCGACAACCTTTTCGTCGCCGGCTTCATCGGGTCACCCGCCATGAATTTCGTGCCGGGGGTATTGCGCCGCGTGGCCGGTGGCGATCACGTGGAGCTCTCCGGCGGGGCGCGTCTGCCGCTGCCGCACGCGGCCAGCGGCGCCGGGCACGACGGGCAGCGCGTTGTTTACGGCATGCGGCCCGAGCATCTGTCGCTGGCGCCCGACGGGCAGGGGCTGAAGACGCGCGTCACGGTCATAGAGCCCACTGGCGCCAATACCGAAGTCCATACCGAGATCGATTCCACCGAACTCATCGCGGTGTTTCGCGAGCGCCACGACCTGAGGCCCGGTGACACGATGCACCTGTTGCCGGACGTGGGGCACGCGCACCTGTTCGATGCCGAATCCGGCAAGGTTTTACGGCAGTAACGATTTTCACGGGGATCACAGGCATGCATGACTGATTTGCACGGGAATTTTCCCTGACCAAAGGAGAGAGACATGGCTAAATTCACAAGACGCGACTTCCTGGTGTCCACCGCCGCCGCGGCGGCGACATCGACCCTGGCCGGCCCGGCCCTCGCGGCCGACGCGGGCACCAAGCTCAATTACACCCCTGAAAAAGGCGCGAAGGTGCATGTGCTGCGGTGGCGGCGGTTCGTACAGGGCGACGAAGACCTCTGGAACGCCAACACCAAGAAGTTCACCCAGCAGACCGGCATTCCGGTGCAGGTGGACCACGTGGGCTGGGAAGATGTGCGCGCCAAGGCCGCGTTGGCGGCGCGAGTGGGCAGCGGGCCCGACATCATCCTGGGCTGGTTCGACGACCCGGAACAGTTTCCCGACAAGCTCATGGACGTCACCGATCTGGCCGACTACCTGGGCAAGAAGTACGGCGGCTGGTACGACGTCTGCAAGATGTACGGCATGCGCAAAGGCAAGTGGATCGCCATTCCGCTGGGGGTGGTGGGCAACGCCCTGGTCAGCCGCGACAGCCTGGTGAAGGCGGCCGGCTTCGAAAAAGTGCCTGAAGACCTTCCCGGGTTCCTCAAGCTGTGCCAGGCGCTCAAGGCCAAGGGCACGCCGTCCGGCTTCGCGCTGGGCCACGCCGTGGGGGACGCGAACAATTTCGCGCACTGGCTGTTGTGGTCGCATGGCGGCATGATGGTCAATCCCAAGGGGCAGGTCGTCATCCAGTCGCCCGAGACCATCGCCGCGCTCGAGTACGCCACCGAACTCTACAAGACTTTCATTCCGGGTACGCTCGGCTGGAACGATTCATCCAACAACAAGGCCTTCCTCGATGGCCAACTGAGTCTCACGGCCAACGGCATTTCGGTGTACTACGCGGCGAAGAACTCAAAAGATCCGAAGCTGCAGGCCATCGCCAACGACATCGTGCATGCGCACCTGCCGGTGGGGACCACCGGCAAGCACACCGAGCTCATGCAGATCACGCAGATGATGCTGTTCAAGTACTCCAAGTTTCCGAATGCCACCAAGGCCTATACGCAGTTCATGATGGAGGCGGCCCAGTACAACCCCTGGATGGAAGCCGCCATCGGCTACGTCAGCCAGCCGCTCAAGGCCTATGCGGCGAACCCGGTCTGGAACAACCCCAAGGCCAAGGTGTTCGCCGATTCGGCGGCCATCATGCTCGACAACGGTTACGACGGGCCTCTGGGGCCGGCATCGGCGGCGGTCATGGCCGACTATGTGGTCGTCGACATGTTCGCCGGCGCGGTCAGTGGCTCCAAGACGCCCAAGCAGGCGGCGGCCGAAGCGGCCGAGCGGGCCAAGCGCTATTACAAGGCGTAGGGCGATGAACGGGGGGCTCGCCCGAGGTCGCCCGGCTCGTCCCGGCGACCCCACCAATATGGAGGGGTCGCCGGGACGGCGCGGGAACAAAACCGTTCAGAGGACGTCCATGCTATCTCGCGTACTGAACAACAACAATGTGCTGGGCTGGCTCTTCATGGTGCCGTCGGCCCTGTTGCTGCTGTTTTTCCTGACGTATCCGCTGGGATTGGGCGTTTGGCTCGGGTTCACCGACGCCACCATAGGCAGCAACGGCCACTGGATCGGCCTTGGCAACTATGCGTATCTGGTCGGCGACCCGCTCTCGCAGCTCGCCTTGTTCAACACCGTGCTCTACACGGTTGTCGCTTGCGCCTGCAAGTTCGCGCTGGGTTTGTGGCTGGCCATTCTGCTGAATCGCAAGCTGCGTCTGCAGGCATTCTTCCGTTCGGTGATATTGCTGCCCTGGATCGTGCCCACGGCGTTGTCGGCGCTGGCGTTCTGGTGGTTGTACGATCCCCAGTTCTCCATCATCAGCTGGGCGCTGGTCAAGATGGGGCTCATTCACCACTACATCAATTTCCTGGGCGACCCGTGGATGGCGCGGTTGTCCATCGTCATGGCCAACATCTGGCGCGGCATCCCGTTCTTCGCCATCACGCTGCTCGCGGGGTTGCAGACGATCTCGCCCGCCTTGTACGAGGCGGCCTCCATCGACGGGGTCACGCCATGGCAGCAGTTCCGCTACGTGACGCTGCCACTGCTCACGCCCATCATCGCGGTGGTCACGACGTTCTCGGTGTTGTTCACGTTCACCGACTTCCAGCTGGTGTACGTGCTGACGCGCGGCGGTCCGGTGAACGCCACGCAACTCATGACGACGCTGTCGTACCAGCGCGCCATTCCGGGCGGGGCGCTGGGCGAGGGCGCCGCGCTGGCCATCCTGATGATCCCGTTCCTGCTGGGGGCCATCCTGTTTTCGTACTTCGGCCTGCAGCGCCGCGCTTGGCAACGGGGGGGTGACAAATGAAGGACAAGTCCAAGGACGAGCCTCAGGGCATGGAGTACCTGCAATCGCTGCCGCGGCGCTGGGTGACCATCTACATTCCGCTGGGCATTTTCGTGTTCATCCTGCTGTTCCCGTTCTACTGGATGGTGATCACGGCTTTCAAGCCAGCCTCGGAATTGGCGCTGCACACCAGCAACCCGTTCTGGGTCATCGCGCCCACGCTGCAGCATTTCAAGGACCTGATCTTCAACACGCCGTTTCCCAGCTGGATGGTCAACACGCTCATCGTGTCGATCGCCGCCACCTTTGTGTCGCTGGCGGCCGGCGTGTTCGGCGCCTATGCGATAGAGCGGCTGCGTTTCCAGGGCTCCAAACAGGTGGGTCTGGCCATCTTCTTCGCCTACCTGGTGCCGCCCTCCATCCTGTTCATCCCGTTGGCGTCCATCGTGTTCCAGTTGGGGTTGTTCGACACCCGCTGGGCGCTCATCCTTACTTACCCGACATTCCTCATTCCGTTCTGCACCTGGTTGCTGATGGGGTATTTCCGCTCCATTCCCTACGAACTGGAAGAGTGCGCGCTCATCGACGGCGCCACGCGCTGGCAGATCCTGGTGAAGATCATCCTGCCGTTGTCGGTGCCGGGGCTGATTTCGGCGGGCATCTTCGCCTTCACCCTGTCGTGGAACGAGTTCATCTACGCCTTGACGTTCATTTCGTCCTCAGAAATGAAGACCGTTCCCGTGGGCATGGTCACCGAACTGATCGAGGGCGATGTCTATCACTGGGGCGAACTCATGGCGGGCGCGCTGCTGGGGTCGTTGCCGGTGGCGGTCATCTACTCGTTCTTCGTCGAGTATTACGTGTCGGGCATGACTGGCGCAATCAAGGAATAGGCCGCCGGCAAGCGGAAACCCGGCGCTTCACCCACGGCACGAGAACCACCCTCAATCGCACAAGATTCATCCTCAACGGCGCAAGAACCGTTCTCCGCCGCCACCGGGTGGCGGCTTTGCGTTTGATGCGATGTGTCTGCCGAGCGTAGTACCATCCACCCATGACTCATTCGGTGTGAAGGTGGATACATGGAAACAGAATTCTGGCTGCAGCGTTGGCAAGAGGGCCACATCGGGTTTCATCAGACCCGTGTCATGCCCTTGCTGCAGAAATACTGGCCCCGGGCGGCGCTGCCCAAGGGCAGCCGCGTCCTGGTGCCGCTGGCCGGCAAGTCGCTCGACATGCTGTGGCTCGCGGAGCAGGGCCATCGCGTGCTGGGGGTGGAACTGTCGGAGCTCGCGGTCGGGCAGTTCTTCGCCGAAAACAAGCTGCGCCCCGACACCCACGATTCCGCCATGGGGCGCCACTATGTGGCCGGTGATATCGAGATCATCCACGGTGATGTCCTGACGCTGGACGACGCCACCCTCGCGGGTTGCGCAGGCTTCTACGACCGCGCGGCATTGATCGCGCTGCCTCCGGAGATGCGCAAGCGTTACGCCGAACGTGTGTACGCGCGCCTGTCGGCGGGTTGTCGTGGATTGTTGTTCACGCTGGAATACCCGCAGGAAGAGATGAACGGGCCGCCTTTCTCGGTGCCTGAGGTGGAGGTCAAAGCCTTGCATGGCGAGGCGTGGGACATCGATGTGCTCGATCGCCGCGACGTCCTGGCCAAGGAGCCGCATTTCGCCGAGCGTGGGGTCACCCGCATGGAAACGGTGGCTTACCTGATGGAGCGCAAGGCGGAATAACGCCACTATGGCCATTCCCGTTACGGCGCGCCGCGCCGGGAATGGCTGTCGAAGCGCGGGCGCTTGAACCGGCGGCACGTGGCGCCCGGGCGAAAAAAAACCGTCAGCTCAGAGCGAACTGACGGTTTTTCCGTGTGCGGGCCTACCGCGCGTGCGCGGCCTTTTCCTTGTCCAGCTTGTGCATGATGTAGCGCTGCTGGATGATGGACACGGTGTTGTTGAAGCAGTAGTACAGCACCAGGCCGGCCGGGAACAGGAACATCATCCCGCCGAACACCAGCGGCATGAACATCATGAGCTTGGCCTGCGTGGGATCGGGGGGCGTGGGGTTGAGCTTGATCTGCAAGAACATCGTGAGCATCATGATGGCGGGCAGAATGTAATAAGGGTCGGGCGCCGACAGATCGTGGATCCAGAGAATCCAGGGCGCGCCGCGCATTTCCACGCTGGCCAGCAATACGTAGTACAGCGAGATGAACACCGGCACCTGGATGACCATGGGCAGACAGCCCCCCAGCGGGTTGATCTTC
>DASTNK010000149.1:0-54004 GCA_035720945.1 Burkholderiaceae bacterium | reverse complement strand
GGATGACGCCCCCGAAGCCTGACTATCCGCAAGTGCCCATCGATGATGTCTGTTTGAGCCGACCCGCGATGAGTGACTCGGGCTTGTTGTTCACCTGGGCGTATCGGACCACCTCACCCAGCACGATGATGGCGGGGCTGGCCAATTTTCGCGCCTCGATTGTCCAGGCCAGATTTTCCAGCGTAGTGAATGCCTGCCGCTGATCGGGGCGGGAAACATGCTGCACGATGGCGGCGGGTAGCGTGGCGGCGAAACCGGCCGCCAGCCATTCCGCCACCAAGGCTTGGGGGCGGGCCATGCCCATGTAACACACGATGCTCAGGCCACTGCGCGCCAGTGCTTTCCAGTCGGGGCGCGTGTGGTCCGCGGTGCTGGCGGTGACCAAGGCAACGCCACGCGCCACAGTGCGGTGCGTCAGCGGCAGGCCCAGTGCCGACGCGGCCGCGAGGCCCGCGGTGAGGCCGCCCACCGCCTCGACCTCGATGCCCCGCTCAGTGAGCCAGGCGATTTCCTCTCCCGCGCGTCCGAAGATGAACGGATCGCCGCCCTTCACCCGTGCTACCGTGTGGCCCTGGCGCGCGTGGCTGCCCATCAGGCGCAGGATGAATTCCTGGGGTGTGGAAGAGCAGCCTCCGCGTTTTCCGACTTCGATGATTCGGGTGCCGGGGCGGGCGAACGCCAGGATGTCGCGGCCCACCAGATCATCGACCAACCATATTCCGCTCTGTTGCAGAACACGCAGCGCCTTGAGCGTCAGCAACTCGGCGTCGCCCGGCCCGGCTCCCACCAGCCACACCTTTCCGGCGTTCAGGCCGCGTGCGAAGGGTCGATCGCGGCTGCCGGTCTGATCGTTGATACGGGTCATTCGATACTCCTTGTCGTGTGTTCCCCATGCATTCGCCTGATCGTCGGCAGGCAGGCGCCGCACGCCGTTCCGCATTTCAAACGGCGTTGAATCTCTTCGAGCGGCAGACCGGCTTGTATCGTTTCAAGGATGTCTCTTTCACTGACCTCGTGACAGACGCAGAGGATTCGCGCACGCGCGACAGGCCCGGAACGGCCCATCAGGATTCCCGCCGGATCGCCGGGCGCGCGGCCGTCCTCGGCCCATTGCAACAAGGGCGGCTGCGCCCGCACATCGCCGGCCAGCAGGAATGCCAGCAGAAGACCGTTGTCATCGCGCCGCAGGCGGCGCGCGATACCGCGCGCCGGATCGTCAAAAGCCATGTCCGGTTCGTTCAGTTGCAAATCGGCGATTAATGCGGCCAGTATCTCTGTGGGGACCGGCTCGAGGCTGGCCAGTCGCAGCCGCACGCTTTCCCCTCCCACGGCGCTGGGCAGGACGACCGCGTAGGGAAAGGCGCGCAGCCACCGTGCGAGCCGGCGCCGCAGCGTCGGCACGGCGCCACGGACCCAGGCACAGGCCTCCCACATGGGCGCCAGAGGCTGAATGGCCACGGCGCTGTGCTTGAGTTCAGGCTGGTGCGATACCGGATCACGGGCGTCGGTGCTCAATGCATTGATTCCGTCGCCTGCCATGAAGGCGCTGCCCCAGTGCATGGGCAGATAGGCGCAGCCGGGCTTGAGGCCCGTATCCGCCAGCGCGGGCAGGGCGATTTCACCTCGGCGCGATCGCACACGGACCAGTTTTCCGTCACTGATCCGCAGCCTGTCCATGTCATCGGGATGCAAGTGAATACGCGGCTCCTCGGTATGACGTGTAAGGGAAGGCACCAGACCGCTGCGGCTCATGGCGTGCCACTGGTCGCGCAAGCGGCCGGTGGTCAGACGGAAAGGGTACTGGGCGGAAGGGGGCTCCGCCACGGGGGTGTAGTCGATGTCCAGGAAGTGTGCGCGCCCGCTGACGGTTGGAAATCTTCCGTCGGAATACAGCCGTGGGCGTGATGTCCCGTCTGGAGAACAAGGCCATTGCCGGGGCCCTTCCGCGTCCAGTTTCGCGTGGCTCAAGACACTGTGGTCCAAGTCGCGGCCCGCGGTCAGTAGAACGTGCTCGGCGAAGATCTCGGCCGCATCGCGGTAGTGGAATAGAGGGACTTTGTCCGGTGCGATGTCGGCCGCCAGGCGTCGAGCCACCGCACAGGCCAATTGCCAGTCGGGCCGGGCATCGCCGGGCGGACGGATCGCGGCGCGCACGCGGCTCACGCGCCGCTCTGAGTTGGTCATGGTGCCGTCTTTCTCTGGCCAGGTCGCCGCCGGCAGCACCAGATCGGCGTATTCCAGCGTCTCGGTGTGCGAATAGGCTTCCTGCACGATGACGAACTCCGCCTTGCGCAAAGCCGCCCGCACTTTGGCCTGGTCCGGCATGGACTGGGCCGGGTTGGTCCCGGCGATCCAAAGCACTTTCACGGTGCCGGCCAGCACCGCGTCGAACATTTCGACCGCAGGCAGGCCGGGGGCCTCCGGCAGGCTGTCCACACCCCAGACCGCCGCCACGTCGGCACGGTGCGCCGGGTCGCCCGGCTTGCGGTGGCCAGGAAGCAGGGTGGCCATGCCGCCGGCTTCGCGGCCGCCCATGGCGTTGGGCTGTCCGGTCAATGAAAACGGGCCCGCGCCGGGTTTACCGATCTGGCCCGTGGCCAGATGCAAATGGATGAGCGCCGCATTCTTGGCTGTGCCGCTGCTCGATTGGTTCAGACCCATCGTGTAGAGCGACAGTGCCGGCGCCCCTGATCCGAACCAACGCGCGCAGCGCACGATATCGTTGGCGGGAACCCCGCATATTTCCTGGGCCGTGCGCGGGGTGAACTCCTGTACACGCTGCTTCAGCGTCTCGAACCCTTCTGTGTGATGTGCGATGTACTCGTGGTCGACAAGGCCCTCCCAGATCAGCACGTTGAGCATGGCGTGCAGCAGGGCGACATCGGTGCCGGCGACGATGGGCAGATGCAGGTCGGCGATGTCGCAAGTATCGGTATGGCGGGGGTCGATCACCACGATCCTCATCGCGGGATTGTGTGCCTTGGCGGCCTCCAGGCGCCGGAACAATACCGGATGGGTAAAGGCCATGTTCGAACCGGCGATCAGAACCGTTCCGGCGTGATCCAGATCGTCATAGCAGGCGGGTGGCGCATCGGCCCCCAGGGTAAGGGTATAGGCCGCCACGGCGCTCGACATGCACAGCCTTGAATTGGTGTCGATGTTGTTGGTGCCGATCAGGCCCCTGGCGAGTTTGTTGAATACCGCATAATCTTCCGTGAGCAACTGCCCGGACAGATACAGTCCGATGGCCTGGGGGCCGTGTTGGCGCAAAGTCTGCGCCAGCTTGCGCGCCGCCGTCGACAGCGCATGCGGAAGCGTGACGGGCCGACGTGCTTCGTCACGATGGCGGCGCAGCTCCGCGGATAAGACGCGGCTGCTGTCGCGCCGCACCGTGGCGGCCAGATTCAGGCCTTTGGCACAGAGGCGACCCTGGTTTGACGGGTGGCTGGCGTCGCCGATGACCTCGAGGACCTGGTCATCCTGGCTGCGCACTAGCACGCCGCAGCCCGTGCCGCAATAACAGCAGACAGACGAGACCGTCCGCTCCAAAGCATGACCGGGGGTTGGTGGTGTGCCGCGCGTCATGTGGCGGGGAGGTCCAGGAAGACGGCGTCGTGCTCGACCTTTACCGGAATGCGGTTCGAGCATCCGTGGTCTGGCGCCTGGGCCTGGCCGTCGTCGAGGTTGATGGTCCAGCCATGCAAGGGGCAGGTGACGGCATGGCCGTGTATCAGGCCCGCCGACAATGGGCCCCCCTTGTGTGGGCAACGATCCAGGAGCGCGAAGATCCGGTCGTCCCAGGTCCTGAAGATGGCAATGTCGTCGACGTTCGCGCGTTTCAGGACTCGCGATCCGGCGCGAGGTATGTCGTCGATGCGGCACGCGAGAGTCCAGGGCGCTGTGTCGTGGTCGTGGTTCATGATGTGGGGTCTCACGCGTCAAGGGTTTCAAATTCACGGCGCGCGGCGGGTTCGCGCACGCGGTGTGTCCAGGGGTCTTGTTCAAACGACAGGGCGAACTTCAGACGCTGAAACAGCGCCGCCCGGTTCGCGTTGTCTTCGATCACCTTCGTTTTGGCGTGATCGAGCCCGACGCGGGCCAGGTAATGGCAGGTGCGTTCAAGATAGAATGCCTCCTCGCGGTAGAGCTGCAGGAATGCTCCGGTGTGCTCCAGCACTTCTTCCGGGGTTTTCACCTTGACGAAGAATTGCGCCACTTCGGTTTTGATGCCACCATTGCCCCCCACGTAGATTTCCCAACCGGACTCCACGGCGATCACGCCCACATCCTTGATGCCGGATTCCGCGCAATTGCGCGGACAGCCCGATACGGCCAGCTTGACCTTGTGCGGACTGTTCATGCCGACCAGATTCTTCTCCAGGGCGATGCCCATGCCCGTCGAATCCTGCGTGCCGAAGCGGCAGAATTCGCTGCCCACACAGGTCTTGACCGTGCGCAAACCCTTGCTGTAGGCGTGGCCGGACGGCATGTCCAGGTCTTTCCAGATGGCTGGAAGATCCTGCTTGCGCACGCCGAGCAGATCGATGCGCTGGCCGCCGGTGACCTTCACCATCGGCACTTGGTATTTGTCGGCCACGTCGGCGATGCGGCGCAGCTCGGCCGGGCTGGTCACACCGCCCCACATGCGCGGCACCACGGAATAGGTGCCATCCTTCTGGATATTGGCATGCATGCGCTCGTTGGCCAGACGTGACTGCGCGTCGTCCCGGGCCTCGCCGGGCCACGAGCAGTTCACGTAGTAGTTCAGCGCGGGGCGACAGGTCGCGCAGCCGTCGGCGTTGCGCCATTCGAGGAAATCCATGGCTTGCCGCACGGATGTCAGGTGATGGTCGTGGATCGCCTTGCGCACTTCCCCATGCGTGAAATCGGAGCAGCCGCATACGGGTTTTTCCGCGCGGGGTTTGATGTTGGCCGCTCCGCCCACACAATCGATCAGTATCTGTTCGACCAACCCCGCGCAGGAGCCGCAGGAGCTTGCCGCCTTGGTGTGTTTCTTGACCTCGTCGACGGTGAACAGTCCCTTTTCGCGAATCGCTTTCACGATGGTGCCTTTGCAGACGCCGTTGCAGCCACAGACCTCGGTGGAGTCCGACATGCCCGCCACGCTGTTCTGTCCGGCGTGGCCCGTGTCGCCCGCCGAACCCTCTCCGAGCATCAGATGGTCACGCATGTCGTCGATGGGCCTGGCTTCCTTGATGAGGCGAAAGTACCAGCCGCCGTCGATCGTATCGCCGTACAGACAGGCGCCAACGAGCTTGTTGTCACGTATGACGAGTTTTTTGTACACGCCGCCCGTCGGGTCGGCGAGGGTGATGGCTTCGGTATCGCCGCCGCCCAGGAAATCGCCCGCCGAGAACACATCGATGCCGGTCACCTTGAGCTTCGTGGAAGTCACGCTGCCCGAATAGCGCGATATGCCGTGCAGGGCAAGATGGTTGGCGGCGACCTTCGCCTGCTCGAAAAGCGGCGCCACCAGACCGTAGGCCGTGCCACGGTGGTTGACACATTCGCCCACGGCGTAGATGGACGGGTCGTAGGTTTGAAGTGTGTCGTTGACGATGATGCCGCGGTGCGTGTGTATCCCCGCGCGTTCCGCGAGTTCCGTATTCGGGCGTATGCCAACCGCCATGACGACCAAGTCCGCGGGGCGTTCGCCGCCATCGGAAAATCGAATGCCGCATACGCGGTTGTCCGGGGTGCCGAGGATGGCTTCTGTCTGGTGCGCCATCAGGAATTCCAAGCCCCTGTTCTCCAGGTTCGCCCGCAGTAACGCCGCGGCGGCCGGATCGAGTTGCCGTTCGAGCAGACTCGCTCCCAGATGCACCACGCAGGCCTGCATGCCCCGCGCGGCCAGTCCGCTGGCGGCCTCCAGGCCAAGCAGGCCGCCTCCAATGACCACAGCGTGCCGTCGCTGGCTGGCGACCTCCACCATGCGATGCACGTCCTGAATGTCCCGGAACGTCATGACACCGTCGAGATCATGTCCTTCGACGGGGAGGATCACGGGGTTCGAACCCGTCGCGAGCAGCAGTCTGTCGTACGCGCAAACGCCGCCGTCGTCCGCCACCACTTCCTTGCGGGCGCGATGGATGTCCACCACTTTTCGTCCCAGTCGCAGGTCGATGCCATGATCGCGGTACCAGTTCAGATCGTTGAGGATGATGTCCTGTAGTGTCTGTTCGCCCGTCAGCACGGGCGACAACAGGATGCGGTTGTAGTTGGGGTGTGGTTCAGAACCAAACACTGTGACGTCGTACAGGTCGGGGGCCAGCTTGAGCAGTTCTTCCAGCGTCCTGATTCCGGCCATGCCATTGCCGACGACTACGAGTTTCAATTTCTTCATGACGGGTCCGTGTTCAGTGTGCAGGTCAGGGCGCCAGTGTGTTCTTCATGCCGTGCGATACGCCCTCTCTTGAGGAGAGGTAAAGCAAACCGCGTGCCAGGTCGTCAGTCCCGTGTGCCGCGGTGCGTTTGCGGTTCGCAGTGCACGTTATCGGTGCGCGTGCCCCGTCATGGTTCCCGCCGCGCACCGTTCGGGTGCCGACCGCCTGGGGCCGGGGTTGAATCGCATGAAATATCAAGCCGTGCCAGGTCGATGGCGCCGAGGCGGGCAACGGCGGTGGCGAGACCGTGGCAGGCCTGGCGCGGAGTTCCCGGTGTTGGGCACGGACTTTGCTTTAAGGATTCTTTGAGCAAGGCTGGCGACAAGTCGCAGATGCATGCGGTGCGCTGACCTGTTCGGAGAATCCTTAAGACTGTGGCGTGTCCTGGTCGGACACGAACGGGCACGACCGGCTTTCGTGCAAGCCAGGGGAATACCCATGAGATTGTTTCCGATGTTCAGCGATGTCCAGGACCGCAATGTGTTGGTCGTGGGCGGCGGTTCCGTGGCGTGGCGCAAGGTGACGTTGCTCATGGCAGCGAGGGCGTGTGTCCATGTCGGTGCGCCGGATCTATGCGAGCCTCTGCGTTTGCTGGCCGAACGCGGGGCGGTGCGGCATTTACCCGGCGCTTATCGGGATCAATGGCTGGAAGGCCAGTGTCTGGTCGTGGCGGCGACGGGCAGTCGCCCCATCAATACCGATGTGGCCCGGGATGCGGGTCGACGCGGGCTTTGGGTCAACGTGGTCGATGATCCGGCGCTTTCCAGCTTTCACGTACCCGCCATCGTTGATCGTTCGCCGTTGGTGGTGGCCGTGTCGTCGTCAGGCGTGGCGCCCGTACTGGCGCGTCGACTGCGCGAGAGGCTCGAGGGCTTGCTCGATCCCGCCCTGGCAAGGCAGGCGGAGCTGGCGCGGCTGTACCGGACACGGATCCGCGCCCGGTATCCCGATGTGAGCGAACGCCGCCGTTTCTATGACTGGATGTTTGATGGTCCTGTGGCGTCACATCTGGTTGAGCACGGCACGGATGGTGTGATGGATGGGGGATACGAAGACGCCCGCCGCTGTCTGGAAGAGGGGTTGCGTGGCGAGCGGCAGGCCCAGGGGTTGATAAGCTTCGTTGATGTGGGGCCCGGAGACTCGGATCTGCTGACACTCAGGGGATTACGCGAACTCGGTGCCGCTGACGTGGTGCTGCATGAACCGCTTCCCGATCCGGCGGTGCTCGATCTGGCGCGCCGGGACGCCACCCGCCATGCCACGAGCGGAGAGGTGTCCGCCATCGACGAATCCCCGTTGCTGGAGGCGCTGGAGCAAGTGCGCGAGGGGGCTCGCGTGGTGTACTTGTTCTGTGGTCGGCAGGGAGTGCCCGACGCCTTGCTTGGGGTATTGCAAGAGCGGGGCTATCGTTGCCGGAGTGTTCCGGGTGTGGGCGAGCCGTCAGCTTGCTTGATGCCATCCAGCGTGGCGAAGCAAGTGGTGCGCGCCTGATCGAGAAACGCATGCAGGTAGGGCGCATCGGCGTCTTCCACGCGCACCGCCGCGTACAAGGTGCGCCAAACACCGGTCTTGCCCAGGCGGCAGATGCGCAGCCAGCCCTGTCCCAGGTATTCGGTCAGTGTCCAGTTGGGCAGGGCGGCCACCCCGCGATGGCTGGCCACCAGTTGCACGATCATCGGGGTCAACTCAGCCTTGCGTATCGCCGCTGGCTCTACCCCCGCCGGATCCAGGAATGCCGTATAGACATCCAGCCGTTGCTTGTCCACGGGGTATGTGATCAGCACTTGGTCAGCGAGTTGTTCTGGTTCTATGTAGGCATGGCGGGCCAGTGGACTGGTGGACGATACCGCCAGCACGAGTTCGTAGCTGAACAGCGGCGAGTACTCCACCGCTTCCGTCGTCTGCGGGTCGGACGTGATGACGACATCCAGGTCGCCTCGCAGCAATGCCGACTGCGGCGCGGATGAGAACGCGGCCGAGAGATCAAGGGCCACATCGGGCCAGCCCTGCCTGAATGCGTCCAGCGCCGGCATCAGCCATTGGAAGCAGGAATGGCATTCAATGGCCAAGTGCAGGCGCCCGGTGCGGCCGGCCGCCAGGCGCTGGATTTCATGCTCGGTCGCCCTCAGCCGGGGCAGGACGTCATCAGCCAGCGTGAGGATACGCAGGGCGGCGGTTGTCAGGCGGGCGGGCCGGGTGCGGCGATTCAGCAAGGGCGTCTTGAGCCGCACCTCCAGGTCGCGCAATTGATGCGAGAGCGCCGACTGGGTGACGTGCAGCTGCTCGGCGGCCTCTTGCAGGCTGCCGGTTTCACGTATGGCGGTGAGGGTTTCCAGGTGTCGGATTTCGAGCATGGGGTGGCAGATGCGAGGCAGTGCGGAGAGACGAGTTTTGATCCGCGGACAGGAAAAATCATATTTCCATAATTATATGAAAAATTCTCATTTTATGAATGTTCAATTTGATTTTTTATCATGAATGAACCGGGGCACAATGGACGGCGTTGTGATCAATCTCTGTGATTCGAAAATAAAATGACTGTTATTCATAATCTTGGTTTCCCACGCATCGGTGCCCAGCGTGAACTGAAACGCGCCCTCGAGGCGTATTGGGCCGGTCGCCAGGACGTCGATGCGTTGCTCGACACGGGGCGCGATCTGCGGGCCCGCCATTGGGCGCGGCAGGCTGACACGGGCATGGCATTCGTCCCGGCGGGCGATTTCGCCTGGTACGACCAGATTCTTGAATGGACCACGTTGCTGGGTGCGGTGCCGGCACGTTTCGGCCAACCCCACGACGAGTCCGTCGGCCTGGACACGTTGTTCCGCATGGCCCGCGGGCGGGCACCCACCGGTAGGCCCGCCGCGGCCTGCGAGATGACGAAGTGGTTCGACACCAATTACCACTACATCGTGCCCGAACTGGTGCCGGGACAGGCCTACCGTATCGCGCGCGAGACACTATTCGAGCAGGTGGCCCAGGCTCAGGCACAGGGCCTGCAGGTCAAGCCAGTGATTCCCGGCCCGCTGACCTGGCTATGGCTGGGCAAGGGCGATGCGTTCTCCGACGGCCCGGGTGATGCGCGCAAGCTGGCGTTGCTGGCGAATCTGCTGCCGGTGTATGGGCAGATTCTGCGGCGCTTGAAAGACATGGGTGTGCAGTGGGTGCAGATCGACGAGCCCATCCTGGTGCTTGACTTGCCAGATGACTGGAAACAGGCTTTCGCCCGGGTCTACGGCAAGTTGGCCGGTTCCGGGCTGGACATCCTGTTGGCAACCTATTTCGGCGCGTTGGGCGACAATCTGTCCGTGCTGAAGGATTTGCCGGTGCAGGGGCTGCACGTGGATCTGGTCCGCGCTCCGGACCAACTGGACGACGTGCTGGCAGTGTTGCGGTCCGATCAAGTGCTGTCCGCGGGGATCATCGACGGTCGCAACATCTGGCGCACCGACCTCGACCGGGCGCTGGCCGTGTTGGCGCCGGCCAAAGCGCGGCTTGGGGACCGTCTGTGGTTGGCGCCGTCCTGCTCGCTGCAGCATGTTCCGGTCACGCTCGAGGGTGAAACCGAGCTGGATGCCGAACTGCGCGGTTGGCTGTCGTTCGCGGTCCAGAAGCTCGATGAACTGGCCTGGCTGGCCGCCGCGCTGGATGGCACTGCGAGCTCCGAGGTTCAGGCCGCCCTGGCGGCGCAGCGCGCCGCGCTCGAGGCTCGGCGCGTCTCGCCCCGCACACACAACACGGTGGTGCGGAATCGCGCGCGGGACGCGGCGGCGGTGGGTCGGGAACGGGCGCCATTCGAGCGACGCATCGAATCGCAGCACCAGGCGCTTGGCCTGCCGACCTATCCCACCACCACGATCGGCTCGTTTCCCCAGACCAATGAGATCCGTGCCTTGCGTCGCGATTGGAAGGCCGGCTCGCTGACCGATGCCGGCTATGAGAAAGCCATCCGCGCTGAAATCGAGCATGTCATCCGCTTCCAGGAAAAAATCGGGCTGGACGTGCTGGTGCATGGCGAGCCCGAGCGCAACGACATGGTCGAATACTTCGGCGAGTTGCTGGCGGGTTTCGCGTTCACCCGCAATGGCTGGGTGCAAAGCTACGGCTCGCGCTGCGTCAAGCCGCCCATCATTTTCGGGGATGTGTCGCGGCCGGCCCCCATGACAGTGGCCTGGACGGCATACGCCCAGTCGCTGACCGACAAACCCGTGAAGGGCATGCTCACCGGGCCGGTGACGATCCTCCAATGGTCGTTCGTGCGGGATGACCAACCCCGTCAGGCCACCTGCGCGCAGCTGGCTCTGGCGTTGCGCGATGAGGTGGTGGATCTGGAGTCCGCCGGCATCCGCGTCATCCAGATCGATGAACCGGCGTTCCGCGAGGGACTGCCGCTGCGGCGCGGTGACTGGGCGACGTACCTGGCCTGGGCGGTGGATTGCTTCCGTCTTTCGACATCGGGAGTCAGGGACGACACGCAGATCCACACGCATATGTGCTATTCGGAATTCAACGACATCATCGAGGCCATCGCGGCCATGGATGCCGACGTCATCACGATCGAGACGTCACGCTCGAACATGGAGTTGCTGGGCGCGTTCGAGGATTTCCGTTATCCCAACGATATCGGGCCAGGCGTCTACGATATTCACTCTCCCAACGTGCCCAATGTGGACTGGATGGTCGATCTGATCCGCAAGGCGGCGGGGCGTCTGCCGCCGGAGCGCCTGTGGGTCAATCCGGATTGTGGGCTGAAGACCCGTGCCTGGCCGGAAACCGAGGCGGCCCTGGTCGCGATGGTCGACGCCGCCAAGGTGCTGCGCGAGGCGGCCTGATTCACGCGCCGGGCCAAGTCGTCCAAACGGATTGCCGGGAGCCGGGGTTTCCCGGTGACCCGGTTCCCTCTGGACGGGTTTTGCCTGGAACGCGGCGGGGGATGCCAGGCTGGGGAAACCGGCCTGGGCGGTGCACGGGCCCGCGCCGCGTGCGCTATACTTGATGGGTTTTAGCGCCCAAGTTGCTCGCTTTTCCCCCGCACATGCCCTTGCCGCCCCCTGATACTTCTCGTGAACCACTGCATACGCGGTCCATACGCGTGCAGGCGTTTGCCCGGGACGACGGGCAGTGGGATCTCGAAGCAGAACTCATCGACACCAAGGCCTACGACTTCCCCGGGGCCGATGGTTCCACGCATCGGGCGGGCGACCCGGTGCACCACATGCATTTGCGCGTCACCATCAACGACGATTTCTCCATCACCGCGGCGACCGCCGCTTATGATGCGGCACCTTACGGGCCGCATTGCACCGCCATCGCGCCTGATTACAACGATCTGGTCGGCATGAACCTGTTGCGCAATTTCCGCCAGACGGTGAAAGAACGCTTTGGTCGCACGGCGGGTTGCACGCACCTCACTGAATTGTCTTATGTTCTGCCCACCGTGGCGATCCAGTCCATGGCCCGCCAGCGCCGTCTGGCGGCTACGCAACCCGCCCAGCCAGGCGCGAAACGCCCGTTCCAGCTCGATGGTTGTCACGCTTTGCGCGTCGACGGGCCGGTGGCGAAAGAATTCTACCCGCAGTGGTATGTCTCTCCCCGGCAGGCCAGGCGCGAGTAGTCGTGGCGCCGGTTTCCGGCGGCGCGGGCTGTCCACGCCCGGACTCCTGTTTTCCCCTTTTTCACGTTCTGACAGGTAATAAATGAAAATTCACGAATATCAAGGCAAAGAACTGCTGAGGCAATTCGGTGTTACGGTCCCGCGCGGATTTCCAGCGTTTTCGGTTGATGAAGCGATGGCGGCCGCCGAAAAACTGGGCGGCCCGGTCTGGGTCGTCAAGGCGCAGATTCACGCGGGGGGCCGTGGCAAGGGCGGTGGCGTCAAGCTGGCCCGTTCGCTCGACGAAGTGCGTCAACTCTCTTCCGAGATCCTGGGCATGCAGTTGGTGACGCACCAGACCGGCCCGGCCGGCCAGAAGGTGCGCCGCCTGCTCATCGAAGAGGGCGCCGACATCAAGAAAGAATATTACGTCGGTATCGTGACCGACCGGGCCTCGCAGCGCGTGTGTGTCATGGCCTCCAGCGAAGGCGGCATGGAAATCGAGGAAGTCGCGGCGCATTCGCCCGAAAAAATCCTGAAGGAATTCGTCGACCCGACCCATGGCCTGACCGACCAGCAGGCGCAGAAGCTTGCGCGCGGCATCGGCGTGCCCGAGACATCGGTGGCCAAGGCCGCCGTCGAATTCCAGAAGCTGTATAAAACCTACTGGGAAACAGACGCCTCGCTGGCTGAAATCAACCCATTGATCCTGACTGGCTCGGGCGACATCATCGCCCTCGACGCGAAGTTCAACTTCGACTCCAACGCGCTGTTCCGCCACCCCGAGATCGTCGCCTACCGCGATCTTGAAGAAGAAGACCCGGCCGAAATCGAAGCCAGCAAGTTCGACCTGGCCTATATCCAGCTCGACGGCAACATCGGTTGCCTGGTCAACGGCGCCGGCCTGGCCATGGCCACCATGGACACCATCAAGCTGTTCGGCGGCGAGCCGGCCAACTTCCTCGACGTGGGCGGTGGCGCGACCGCCGAGAAGGTCACGGAAGCCTTCAAGATCATGCTCAAGAACAAGGGCGTCAAGGCCATCCTGGTGAACATCTTCGGCGGCATCATGCGCTGCGACGTCATCGCCCAGGGCGTGATCGCCGCATGCAAGGCCGTCAACCTGAGTGTGCCGCTGGTCGTGCGCATGCGGGGCACCAACGAAGAGCTCGGCAAGAAGATGCTGGCCGAATCGGGCCTGCCCATCATCAGCGCCGACACCATGGCCGAGGCCGCCACCAAAGCCGTCGCCGCCGCGAAATAAGAATATTGTCAAGGATTTCCATATGTCGATTCTGATCAACAAAGACACGAAAGTCATCACGCAGGGCATCACCGGCAAGACGGGCCAGTTCCACACGCGCATGTGCCGCGACTACGCCAACGGCAAGGCCGCGTTCGTCGCCGGCGTGCACCCCAAGAAGGCCGGTGAAGACTTCGAAGGCATCCCCATCTTCGGCTCGGTCAAGGAAGCCAAAGAGCGCACAGGCGCCACGGTTTCGGTCATCTACGTTCCGCCCGCGGGGGCCGCCGCCGCCATCTGGGAAGCGGTCGAGGCTGATCTGGACCTGGCCATCTGCATCACCGAAGGCATTCCCGTGCGCGACATGCTCGAGGTGCGCAACCGCATGCGCGACCAGAACAAGAAAACGCTGCTGCTCGGGCCCAACTGCCCGGGCCTCATCACTCCGGACGAAATCAAGATCGGCATCATGCCGGGACATATTCACCGCAAGGGCCGCATCGGCGTGGTCAGCCGCTCCGGCACGCTCACTTATGAGGCCGTGGGCCAGGTCACCGAGCTCGGTCTCGGGCAGTACAGCGCGGTGGGTATCGGTGGCGACCCGATCAACGGTCTCAAGCACATCGACGTCCTCAAGATGTTCAATGACGATCCGGACACCGACGCCGTCATCATGATCGGCGAAATTGGCGGGCCTGACGAAGTCAATGCCGCTGAGTGGGCGAAAGACAACATGAAGAAACCCATCGTGGGCTTCATCGCTGGCGTCACCGCACCTCCCGGGAAACGCATGGGACACGCGGGTGCCTTGATCTCCGGCGGGGCCGACACGGCGGATGCCAAGCTCGAGATCATGGAAGCCTGCGGGATCCGCACGACGCGCAATCCGTCGGAAATGGGCAAGCTGCTCAAGACCGTTCTCTGACACGGGGCGGGTCGCTCTGCCTCGTGGCGTTACCCTGAAAGCCGGGCGGCCAGCCGCCGCCCGGTCGCGACGAGGTGTGTCAGGCTGGGCCTGGAAAGCGTGGGCTGAATCCGACACGGGCGGCCAATGATGACGCATTCCGCGGATTTCTGGTTCGGATTGCTGGAAGTCATCTGGGTCAATGTCCTGCTTTCCGGCGACAACGCGGTCGTGATCGCGCTCGCCGCGCGCAATCTACCGCCCGCGCGGCAACGCTTGGCGGTGGGCGGTGGCGCTTCGGTCGCTGTTCTGTTGCGCATCGTCCTGACCCTGCTGGCGGCGCGGCTGTTGCTGTTGCCATGGCTGAAGATCGTTGGCGCCGTGCTGCTGGTTTTCATCGGCGTGGGCCTGCTGGCGCCGGCCAAGCCTGTTACCAGGCCTCGGAACCGTCGAAGCGGAGTAGGCGTGGCGGTACGCGCCATCGTCATCGCCGACGTGATCATGAGCCTGGATAACGTGGTGGCTGTCGCCGCGGCGGCGCAGGGCAGCCTGACGCTACTGATCATCGGCCTCGCCCTGAGCATTCCACTGGTCGTGTTCGGCAGCACCTTGTTGTTGAAAGTGATCGAGCGGTTCCCCGCCATTGTCTGGCTTGGGGCTGCGCTACTGGGTTTCATCGCCGGCCAAATGCTGGTTGGCGATCCAGCCGTCACACCACTGATGACGCGTATCGACCGTGCCGCGTCGCTGGCATCCGACGTGCTGCCGCTGTTCGCGGGCATTCTGGGCGCACTGATCGTCCTTGGCCTTGGCCGACTCCGCTTATCGCGTGCCAGGGATTCATAAACTGACAAAAAGCTGAATTACAATCATACGGTTGACCGGCTCATGCGCCAATCAGCCGGTAGGCCTGATTGTTCCGCATTCGAACAGGCCAGCCATAGCGAATCGCAGGGTCCTGAATCGGATATCCGTTCATTCCGGCCCCCGGTATCCTCAAGAGAAAAGGGAGCTCAATGAGCGAATTCATTCAGGCATTGCATTGGGGCGCCATCGCCCAGATCGTCGTCATCGATATTCTGCTGGGGGGCGACAACGCCGTGGTCATCGCGCTGGCGTGCCGCAATCTGGATGCCCGCCAACGGGTGCGTGGCATCATCTGGGGCACGGCGGGCGCCATCGTCCTGCGCGTGGTGTTGATCGCCTTCGCGTTGTTCTTGCTGGCGGTGCCTTTCCTGAAGATCGTGGGCGCGATACTGCTTCTGTGGATAGGCGTGAAGCTCATGCTGCCCGAAGAAGGCCATCAAGACGTGGCCGCGGCGGGCACCATCTGGCGGGCGGTGCGCACCATCATCGTGGCGGATTTCGTCATGAGCCTGGACAACGTTATCGCCATCGCCGGGGCCGCGCAAAACACCGCGGAGCACCATCAGCTGCTTTACGTCGTGTTCGGTCTGTTGCTGAGCATTCCCATCATCGTGTGGGGCAGCACCCTGGTGCTCAAGCTGATCGACCGCTTCCCCGCCGTGGTGACGCTGGGGGCCGCGTTGCTGGGTTGGATCGCGGGCGGTATGCTCATGACCGACGTCTTTGTGGCGGATAAGATCGGAATTCCATCCACAACGGTTAAAATCCTCGCGGAAATCATCGGCGCCGTCATCGTCGTCGCCGTGGGCTGGTTCCTTGCCAGCCGCAAGAATGTCGTGAAGGAAAACGCACATGGGTCTGTTTAAACCCTCGGACAAGAAAAAATCGGGGCTGTCCCTGCTCCAGGGCCTGTTGATTCTGGCCATCATCGGTGTGATCGCCGCGGTCATCGTCAACAGGTTGGCGGGATGACCCCGTCCGGCCCGCAAAAACTGATCATCGCCACGCGCGCAAGCCAGCTTGCGCTCTGGCAGGCCGAACATGTCCGCGAACGGTTGTCCGCGTTGTACCCCTCCTGCGACATCGGCCTGCTGACGCTTACCACACGCGGCGATCAGATCCTTGATCGCACCCTGTCGAAGGTGGGTGGCAAAGGCTTGTTCGTCAAAGAGCTGGAAACCGCGTTGCTCGATGGCCGGGCCGATCTCGCGGCCCACTCCCTGAAGGACGTTCCCGTCGACATGCCTGCCTCGTTCGCCTTGCCGGCCATTCTGGCGCGCGAGGACTTTCGTGATGCGCTGGTGTCGAACTCGGTGGATTCCCTGGCGCAATTGCCCACCGGCGCGGTGGTCGGCACCTCCAGCCTGCGACGTGAGGCGCAAATCCGTGCGCGCTATCCGGCATTGCGAGTTGAACCGCTGCGCGGCAATGTCGGGACACGCCTGGCCAAGCTGGATCGTGGCGATTACGCGGCCATCATTCTGGCCGCGGCGGGGCTGAAACGCCTAGGGCTGGCGCACCGCATACGCGATTACCTGTCACCAGAAGACAGTCTGCCGGCTGCGGGGCAGGGGGCCATAGCCATAGAAACGCTGGCTACGCGACACGATGTCGCGGAATGGCTCGCGCCGCTGGCGTGCGCCGACACCACCGCCTGCGCGGTGGCCGAACGCGTTGTATCCCGCGTGCTGGGTGGCTCATGCCAGGTGCCGCTGGCCGCGTTCGCGCAAGTTCAGGCCGGCACCCTGACACTGCGGGCGCTGGTGGCCCGCCCAGATGGAACACAAGTGGTGAGCGCGCAAATGTCCGGGCCTGTTGACCAAGCGCAGCACCTGGGTGAACTGGCCGCCGCCGAGCTCCTGCGAAAGGGCGCCCGGGACATCCTGGCCAGCATCCCCGTCTCCGGCCAGGCCCAGGCCTAGGGCGCCCGCGTGCTGGCGGACATCTCTGGCGCGCTGGCCATACTCACGCGGCCGCAGGGGCATAACGACTCCCTCGCCAGCCAACTGCGCCAGGCGGGAATCGACGTATCGGTCCAGCCCGTGCTGAGGTTGATTCCGGCCGCCACCCCGGCACCAGTCCCTGGCGGTTTTGATCTCGTCATGTTCGTCAGCGCCGCGGCGGCCCGTTTCTACTTCGAACAGATTCACGGTGGGCGGGGCGCATCGTGGCCCGACACCACGCTGGCCTGCACGGTGGGGCCGGCCAGTGCGCGGGCGTTGCGCGATGCCGGCGTCATTCCGGCGGAGAATATCGTCCATCCCGGCCCCGAATCACCCAACCATGACTCCGAGGCGCTGTGGGCGCTGCTCGCACCGCGTCTGCCAGCCATCAAGCGCGCGCTCATCGTGCGCGGCGAAACCGGCCGGGAGTGGCTCGGGCGCCAGCTCGAGGGCGCCGGAATCGAAGTGCGGCACCATGCGGCTTACCGTCGCGAGCCGATCCTCTGGGCGGCGGGCCAGGCCGATGAACTGGCGCGGCGGCTGTCCGCCGCGTCGTCGTCGGTGTGCCTGGTCACCAGCACGGAGAGCGCCGATGCGCTGCATGCGAACATCGAGCATCATGCGGTCCGGTTGCGCCAGTTGTGGGAACGCGTCCGATTTGTCACAATTCACCCACGCGTAGCCAGCCGCCTGACGTCGCGCTTCACGGTTGCCTCTGGCGTGCCGCCGTCCGTGCGGCTTTGCGCCGCGGATGACGGCGCAGTGTTCCAAGCCATCCAGTCGCTGGCTTTATCATGATTCCGGCCGACGAGCGTTTACAATCCCTGCTATGACAGAATCCAGAACCGAGACTCCGCAAACCGCGCAGCCGTCCGCATCCGCCCAGAAAACCTCGGCGGCATCGCCATCATCGACCAAGAGCGGCGGCTCCGCCGTGAAGAAGAAGCGCGGTGGCTGGTGGGTGGCGCTCGTCATCGTGGTGCTTATTGCCGTGGCGCTGGCCATCGCGCTGTGGTATCAGCAACGTCAGTTCCACCAGACCTCCGCATTGCTGTCCAGCCAGGCGCAAAGCAGCGCGCAAGCGGCCAGCCAGGCGTCCGCCCAGGCGCAACAGGCGATTTCCATGGTGAGATTGCAGGCTTCCCGGGTCTCGGCCCTGCAGGCGTCGCTGCAAGATGCGCAGGAACAGGTCCATGCGCTCGGCCAGGCGCTGCAGAACTTGACCGACAGTGGCTCCGATCTCGCGCTGGTGAACGATGTCGATCACATGGTCACCATCGCCAATCAGCAGCTGACGCTCAATGGCAATGTCGCCAATGCCATCATCGCGCTCGAATCCGCCCAGTCTCGGCTGGCGCGCGCCAATCGGCCCGCTCTGGCATCACTCCAGCAAACCCTCAACGGGGATCTCGACCGCCTGCGCGCCGCGTCAGTGGTCGATGTCGCCGCCGTATCCACGCAGCTCAGGCAGCTTGATGGCCTCGTCGGTCATGCGGCGTTGTTGATACCCGACGCGGCCGCGCCGCGATTGGCTTCAAGCGTGTCGTCTTCCGCCGACGCGCCACCCACTCCCGCAGAGCCCGGCGCGGGCGGCACGGGCTGGCGCCATGCCCTGAATGTGGTGCGGGGCTGGTGGCATTCAGCATGGTCCTCCACGAGCAACGAGCTCGCGCACCTGGTCAGCATCCGGCGCGTAAGCGATCCGGCGGCGTTGCTGATGTCACCGGATCAAGCGCATCAGTTGCGCGAGAACTTGCACATGCGCATCATGACCGCGCAACTGGCCCTCATGATGCGTCAGCAGTCAGTCTGGAATGCCGAAACCCAGGCGCTGGAACAGGCATTGAATACGCGCTTCGATACGAAGGATCCCCAGACCCGCAAGGCGCTCGAACTGGTCGCGAGCCTTGCCCGGACCCAGGTCGCGGCCAAACCGCCCGGCGTGGAGAACAGCCTTCAGGCTATCGAGGCGCTGCGCGAGGCGGAATCCCGTCGCGGTCAAGCGATGCCGTCCGCCGATGCGGCCTCCACGATGAGCACGCATTCGAGCGGCAATGCGTCATCCGGGTCCGCCGCAAGCGCGGCCTCATCAGTGAAGCCACAGGAATAAGCGATGAGGACATGGCTCTGGATCATCCTGGTGTTCGTCCTGGCGGTTGCCCTGGGGCTGGTGCTGCGCGAACACAGCGGGAACGTGCTCATCGTGGCCCAGCCGTGGCGCATCGAGCTTTCCCTCACGCTGGCTGTGCTGCTGCTCATCGCCGGGTTCTTCGTTTTATATGTTGTCATCCGGTTTCTGGCATGGCTGGTTTCGGGGCCGGCCCGGTTCCGCGCGTGGCGCGGCTGGCGCGGCGAGAAGCGCGACCACGAACTGCTCGAAAGTGGTTGGCTCAATGTTCTGGAAGGGCGTTTCACGCAAGGCGAGAAAGAACTGGCCAAAGTCATGGGGAATACCCGTTCGCAGCCACGCAAGGTGCTCGCGGGCCTGGCGTCGGCGCGCGCCTCCCATTATCTGGGTGAGTTTTCCCGGCGCGACGAGGCGTTGAAGTTCGCCCGCGAACAGGCCGGCACCGAACCCCGGCTCAAAGACGCGGCTGCCACTGTCGCCGCCGAGATGTATCTGGATCAGAATCGCCCGCAGGACGCGCTGGTGCTCTTGCAGCCGCTGCAGGACGCCAGTTCACGCTATTTCAACGCCACGCGCCTGCTGCTTCGCGCGCACAGGCAGTTGAACAATCACGATCGTGTCTACGACCTCACCCGGCTGCTCCTGCGCCGTGGTGTGCTCGACAAACCGCAAGCCATGCCCATCATTGAAACGGCGGCCGCGGCGCGCCTGCGGGCCGGCGGCATGGATGCCTTCAAGGCTATCTGGTCGGACTTGCGCGCCGATGAGCGCACATTGCCCGATGTGGCCCTGGCCGCGGCATGTGTGCAGGATACCCAGGGCAACCACGACGAGGCCGCGAAGATACTCGAAGCGGCCATCGCCGTGAATGCCGATCCGCGCCTGCTCAATGCATACGGTCGGTGTCCGCCGGATCAGGTGGCGCGCCGGTTGGGCAAGGCCGAAGTCTGGCTGAAGTCACGCTCCGAAGACCCCGACCTGCTCGCGGCGTTGGGCAACTTGTGCCTGATCGGGCAGCTCTGGGGGCAGGGCGAACACTATCTTCTGCGCAGCATGAAGATCCGCGGCGACGTGCGTATTCACGCGCTCCTGGGCAACCTCTACGACCGCCTGGGTCGCCAGCCAGATGCGATGAAACATTGGCGCCTGGCGTCGGGCGTGGCTGGCACGCTGCCGGTGCTTGCGACGAACCAGGCACTGCCCTCGGCCGATATGCGCAGTGATCCGGCGCCGATAGACGTTGCGCGCGCGGCTGAGCCCGTCACTCCCCATGGCGTCCCGATGGCCGCCAGTGCGGTTGATTACCTGGTCGACGCCGACTCGGCGGAATCCCAGGCCGTCGTGCCGGTGTCCGCCACGCAGGCCAATCCCGCCGACGCCGCGCTGGACGACTACTTCGACAGCGCGCCCATACCGGGGGTCGACCTGTCGCAGACCTCCGACCGACCAAGCGGCCATTCCGGCCGGCGCTGAATCCTTTTCTCAACCCAGAGTCCCACACCATGAGCCTAGATCGCGTACCCGCCGGGGCCAAGCTGCCCCAAGAGTTCAATGTCGTCATCGAAATCCCCATGAATTCGGTGCCTGTCAAATATGAGGTCGACAAGGCCTCCGGCGCGGTGTTCGTCGACCGTTTCATGCTCACCGCCATGCACTACCCGTGCAATTACGGCTATATCCCGGAAACCATCTCGGATGATGGTGATCCGGTCGATGTTCTGGTCCTCACGCCATTCCCCGTCAATTCCGGCGCAGTGATCCGCGCACGCGCGGTGGGTGTCCTGCAGATGGACGACGAGGCGGGTGGCGATGCCAAATTGCTGGCCGTGCCGGTCGACAAGCTGTACCCCCCGTACAGCCACATCAGCAAGCCTGAAGACCTGCCCGCTGAAACGGCCCGCATCCAGCACTTCTTCGAGCACTACAAAGATCTGGAAAAGGGCAAGTGGGTGAAGGTCAAGGCCTGGGAGGGTGTCGAGGCGGCACACAAAGAGATCCTCGATGGCGTGGAACGCTACAAGAAAGCACGCAAGGAGAAATAAACCATGGATACCATCGTTCCTGTCGAACCCGCCGCAACGCTGGCCGTCGTTGGCTCCGCAGCCCGTTTCCCGGTGCGGCGCGTGTATTGCGTGGGCCGCAATTATGCGGCGCATGCGCGCGAAATGGGGTTCACCGGCCGGGAAGACCCGTTTTTCTTTTGCAAGCCGGCCGATGCCATCGTCAATGTTGCCGACGGCCAGACCGGCTCCATCCCGTACCCGCCCAAGACCGCCGACCTGCAATACGAAATAGAGCTGGTCGTGGTGCTGCACAAAGGCGGGCGTGACCTCACCGTCGAGCAAGCGGCGGAATGTGTCTGGGGTTACGCCATCGGCCTGGACATGACGCGCCGCGACCTGCAGGGGGCGGCGAAGAAGCAGGGCCGCCCCTGGGAGGTCGGCAAAGGCTTCGACTGCTCGGCGCCCATCGGCCCGGTTCATCCTCTGGAAAAAACCGGCACGCTCGCATCCGGCGCCATCACCTTGAGCGTCAATGGCACCCGCAAACAGTCCGGCGATCTGTCCGACCTGATCTGGACTGTGGCCGAATCCATCGCTTTTCTGTCCGGCCTGTTCGAACTGAAGGCGGGCGACATCCTGTTCACCGGCACGCCTGAAGGCGTCGGTCCCGTGGTCGCGGGCGACACCATGGTCGGCGCAGTCGAAGGTCTGGGCGAACTGAAGGTCCGGGTGCACTGATCCAACCCTGGCCTTCTCGGGGCCGGTGCTGAGGGCGCACCTGGTCGCGCGGTATCCCGGTTCGGGCCAAGGGTACTGACCCAACGCACTGACCCAAAGCAAAGCGGCCCCGTCTGAACTCGACGGGGCCGCTTTGTTTGCTTCGCGGCGCACGTGCACCGCATTGAATGGGTCGTCTCGGGCGCGTTATTTGTCGACCAGTTTCGACGGCATGGCCAGCGTGATGAGCGCGCCCAGCACCATGAACGCCGCCAACACATAGATGCCGCTATTGGTGGAATGGGTGGTCGTTTTCAGGTAGCCGATCAGCGTGGGTCCGAAGAACCCCGCCAGATTCCCCAGGGAGTTGATCATGGCGATGCCCGCGGCCGCGGCGGTGCCGCCCAGAATGGCGGTGGGCAGGCTCCAGAACAGCGGCAGGACGACCATGATGCCCATGAGGGCGAAGGTCAGGGCGATGATGGCCGGCGTCGTCTGGTGCGCCCAGACCGTGCTCAGGTACAGCCCGGCCGCCCCGATGACCGCCGGAATGGCGATATGCCAGCGGCGCTCGCGATGTTTGTCGGAGCGCAGGCCCACCAGGATCATGGCCACTACGGCGAAGCCATAGGGAATGGCGGTGATCAGGCCGATGCTCAGCGAATCGGTGATGCCGGTCGATTTGACGATGGTGGGCAGCCAGAAGCTGACGCCATACAGGCCGATGACGAACGAGAAATAAATCAGGCTCATGGCCCACATGCGGGGGTTGCTGAAGACCTGGGCCAGGGGCAGATCGTGCTTGTCGGCGGTATCGGCCTCGATGTTGCGCTCGAGCAGGGTTTTCTCTTCCTGGCTCAGCCACTTGGCATGGTGGATGCGGTCGTCAAGATAGAAGAACGTGATGAAGCCGATGACGATGGACGGGATGGCTTCCAGCAGGAACATCCACTGCCAGCCGGCAAGGCCATGCGCGCCGCTGAGGTCTTCCAGGATCCAGCCCGACAGCGGGCTGCCGATGAAGCCGGACAGGGCCACGGCCGACAAGAACCAGGCGGTCATGGTGCCGCGCCGTTCGGCCGGATACCAGTAGGTCAGGTACAGGATGATGCCGGGGAAGAACCCCGCCTCCGCCACGCCCAGCAGGAAGCGCATGACGTAGAACATGGTCGGCGTGGTCACGAACATGGTCAGGCCCGAGATGATGCCCCAGGAGATCATGATGCGGGCGATCCAGATGCGCGCGCCGACCTTGTGCAGGATCACGTTGCTGGGCACTTCGAAGAGAAAGTAGCCCAGGAAGAAGATGCCCGCGCCCAGGCCGTAGACCGCGTTGCTCATGTGCAGGTCGCTGAGCATCTGCAGTTTGGCGAAGCCCACGTTGACCCGGTCCAGGTAGGCCACGATGTAGCACACCAGCAGGAACGGAATCAGCCGCCAGCTTACCTTGCGATAGGCCGCTTTCTCGAGTGCCGACGGGGCGTCGTCGAACGCCGCCCCCGGCTGTGTGGGAATGGAACTCATCTTGTCTCCTGGTTGAATTTGATTTTGTGAACCATGTGTTGATGTCGTCCACCAGGCACCCGTCATGCGGGGCCCGGGGGTGGATCAACCGATCGATTATTTCAGAAGGGCGTGGCGCTGTCGACAATCGTGTGATCGCGGCGGATGGAAGCCGGCCGAACCGTGGCGAAGTGGATACATGGGATCGCGCTGTTCGCGATTTGCCCAGGTCGGTATCTGCGGATTGCGGCACCGGGGGTTGCCGGCCACACTGTGATCCAACATGGGTTTGAATGGTCGGGGGTGGCTATGCGGCGGGTGGCGAAACAGAATATCCGCGCCAGGGAAGGCGGCCAAGGTATGACCGAATACATTGTCATCGTCGCGTTGGTTGCCGTGGCGGCCATAGCGGTCTACCAGTCTTTTGGCCAGGTTGTGCGGTCCCAGACGGCCGCGATGGCCCGGGAGCTCGCCGGTGAAGATGGGTCGGAACAGTCGCGCGCCGCTCAATCGGCGGCTGATGCGGCCGCCACCCAAACCGCGGCGCGCAGTTTGAAATCGTTCACCGGAAACGCCGGAGGCGGGCAATGAAGCCCGACAAACAGTCGCAACGCGGGCAGGCATTGGTGCTTGGCATGTTGCTGGCGGGTGTGGCGTCCATTGCCTTCGTGCGGTATTTCTCGACCGCGCAAGTCGTCGGCGCGCGGTCGGGGCAAGTGCATGCGCTCGATGCCGCAGCCTATAGCGGCGCGCTTGTCCAGGCGCGCGCGCTGAATATGCTGGCTTACCTGAATACCGCGCAGATTGGCCACCAGATCGCCATGGCACACCTGGTGACGCTCGGGTCCTGGTCGGCTTTCAGCACCACCCAGGCACGCCAGGCGGGCATCGGCAATCCTCCGGCGCCCCTTGTCGCCATGTTGTTCGGCGCCGCCCATGGGGCGGCGTATGCGGCCTCTCGTGGCGCGTTGGGGCTGGCTTCCCTGGCGGACACGGATGGCGAACTGGCCCGAGCATACGCGGCACATGATGATTTCGTCATGCGTGTCTTTGGTCATGTGCAGCGGTCCGTGGCAAACAGCCTTCCCGCGGCTCGATGGCAGGTCATTCAGGCTGTGCTCAGGCAAAACGGGCTGCGTCACACGGAGCCGGGTGTGGATGGCACGTATGATGTGACGATCACGGGCGACAACTGGCAGGGGTTTCTCCAGACGCGTTCCGCCGGTCGTGATCTCCGCCCGCTCATCCAGCAAGTTGCCGAGTTGTACCGTTTCCTGGGGCCCCGCAACCATACGGCCGTCAACCCATGGATGGTGGATGCGCGCTGCCCCGGATTGCGCCATGAGTTGCGGCGGCGCGGCGTCACCGAACTCGATTCCAGCGGCCGCTGGCAATCCATCGACACCCAGTCTTTTCATGCGCTCCGGGCCAATCGCTGGATAGGTTGCTACAGGCGTGAGTATCCGATGGGGTGGGGCTGGATACCGAGTGCCGCCGGGCAGACCCTGGGTTCGCCTTATATCGATACTCCACCCGACGACTTCTCTTCGCAGGATTTCTGGCGGTGGGTTCGTCAGGCCACCGACTGGGACCTGATTGCAGGGGATTCCAATCCGTTGGCGGATTCCCGAGCGGTGGCCAATGCACATCGCTGGCGGGGTTCCGGCTTGCCATCATATCTGGATCTTGAAGAAGACAGGCAAGCGCTTCGTTTCGACGTCACATTGCGCCATCCGGGGCCTCGAGGCCTGGGATTGGTGACACGCAGCGCCGCCGAGACGTTCTTCGCTCGGCCAACCGCGAGAGCCGACGGCCGGCTTGAACAGGCCAACCTGTTTCATCCTTACTGGCAGGCTCGACTCGTTGCGCCTCGATCCGGAGAACAACCATGAGGCCATCCGGTTCCAGCCATGCATGCGCGGGGCAAGCCCTCCTCGAAAGCCTGGTGATCATGCTCGCGCTGGGGGGAATATTCATGGTCATCCCTTGGCTCGGCCGGCTACAGGATATTGCCTTGCAGTCGGCCCACGCCAGCCGATTCGCCGCGTTTTCGCTTACCCGCGACCCAGCTCTGCGCCCGTTGTCGCAGATTATCCGTCACTTCTTTTCCGGCCCTTCGCATCAGTGGGCCCGGTCGAATGGCACGCGGCTCATCTCCGATGGATCGCAAGTGCGATTATCGGTATCGGCGCTGTCCGACCTGGATGTGGCCGCGCATCCGGGTGGTGTTGACCAGGAAGCGTCCGCGTTGCGGCATGGTCTGCGGATCGATGAATGGGGCATCCTGATGGCTCAGACCGGTGTTTCCATTTCAAACCAGATGGCCCTCCCCGGGAGGGTCAGGCCCGCCTGGCTAGCGCCATACCCATCGTTGGATCGTGGCGTCGCCATTCTGGTGGACGCGGCGCACGCCTCCGACGATGTCTCGGCGCAACGGCGGGTGGCCCGGTCGGGACCCGGGTGGGCCGATATGGCTCAAACATCCTATTCGCTTGGGCGGCGCACAGCCATTGTCTCAGGCCCTGTCGACGAGAGCTGGGGGCGGGATGCGCCGCTGTTCGATTGGCTCGAACCCTGGGCTGGGCGGCTGCCTGCGTATCACCTGGGCGGAACCGGAGACGCGCCATGAAAGCGTGCGGGATTCTTTCGGGCGTTCCTTCGGCCAGGCGGGTCGCGTGCCTGCTGCTGTTCCTGCTTTCCGCCACTGCGGCACCCGCTGCGGACGGTGACCCGGTCGGCTCGGGCTTTAGTGTGTTGAAAACACAAGTACGTGTTTCGTGGCAGGACATGACGACAATGGCACTCGGAGGCGTGTCCGTGCACTACCGGACGTTCTTTTCACGGATGTCTGTGTATGGCACGGCCGAGGCGTTCGCGCGTGAGTCCGGTATGTTCGACCGGGTTCTGGCTTTCAAGGACCGGGTAGTGCTGTCCGGTGCGCGCAATGGTTGGCATTGGGTGGCCGACATCGGACCCGAGTCGAGCGGGGCGCAAGGCTTGGTCTCCGCCATGCCTTTGAATCCACTGGCCGACAAGGGTTCGCCGACGCCGGCCGTGGGGGCCGCTCCCGACTGGCTGCCGGAGGGGTCCGGATTGTATTTCGACCAGACACTGACCCAGGCCGGAATGACAGTGCGTCAAAGCATCCACCGCCTGTCGCAGCCCCCTGCCGCCGCCGGGAATGCCGTCAGGGAGCGGCTTGTGGGCCTTGGCTGGTCGCGTATGCCGGGTGAGCCCGGCGGCCAGTCCGGACAGATGGAGGTTTGGGCGCGGGAGCGGTCGCGTTTGATGTTCGAGATCACGCCAGACGTTTCCGGAAGCGCGTTGTTCGTCCAATTCCGTGGTTAGTGTTAACACCCAAAGGAGACACCGATGCGGTCGATCATGTCCAGTCGATCCCTCATCATGCTGGTTTTGGCCGTGTGTGCGGGAGGAGTGGCCGCGCTGAGCATGCAACAGTATTTGCGGTCGCGCGTGCGGCAAATCGAGGACCAGGCGAAGATACCCATGGCTCGACGTGTCGTGGCCGCCCATGATCTTCCCGCAGGCACGCGGCTTGGTCCGGACAATGTCGCCGTCCGTGAATTTCCCGCTTCCATGGTGTCAAGCACCAGTCTCGCGCCTGAGCGTTTCACCGAGATTTCCGGATCCATTCTACGGTCGGCGTTGCGTGCGGGAGATTCTATCCTGCCGGCGCACGCCGCACACGCCCAGGCCAGTCCGTTCTCCAACCGCCTCGAAAAGGGGCGACGAGCCATGACCATTCCCGTTGACGTCATCAACTCGGTCTCCGGTCTGTTGGAACCCGGCGACTTGATCGATCTGTACGTGTCATTCGATTATCACCGCAAGCGCATCACCGCCCCGTTGCTGCAAGGTGTGCTCGTTCTGGCCACCGGCGTCAATGCGAAACCCGTCGCCGATCATCGCCCCGCCATGTCGGGTGCGTCGTATTCATCCGTTACGCTCGATGTGTCTCCCGAGGACGCCATCAAACTGGTCTCCGCCCGCCACAGTGGCACCCTGACCGCGCTTTTGCGGCATCCCGCCGACGGAGGCGCCACGCAGAAAGCGGTTCGCGGTGATCTGGCCGGCTTGCTTGGCGTGGCCGTGCCCGCGCCCGCCGGGCGGACGACCATTCCTGTCATTTATGGTGATCGCGGCTCCCGGCGGCTGCCTGGATTGAGTCCGGCAACGCCCAAATCGCCGAGGGTCCCGCCGATATTCGATCTTCCCGACATGCCCGAACTTGTGAGTGCCTGGCTGCGATCGGAACGAGGGGCCGATGGGGAGGATCCGGTTTTGTTGCAATCCGGATCCGGAGCCAGGCCATGAGGGTGCGCAGTCTGGCGGAGTCCGGCGCTTGGATGCCCGGGGTCGAGGTTTCCCGGCAGTTGGCAAGGCCTCGCCGCGCGTGCTTGTTGCTGATGTGCGTGCCGTTCCTGGTGTTTCACGGGATAGCCACCGGACAGTCTGAAACGCGCCTCAAGCTCCAGGTTGGCGAAGTCCGTGTGCTGCCCGTTCCCAATGTGGCGCGTGTCGCGGTCGGTAACGGCCAAATTGTCAACGCGGTCACGACCGACGAGAAGGAAGTGATTCTATTCGCGAGACATGACGGATCGAGCTCCCTTCATGTCTGGTCCGGTGATGGGCGTCTTCACCGTTATCTCGTCGAGGTGGCGCCGGACGGGCAGCGTGAAATCCAGAGTCAATTGCGCAAGGTACTCGAGCGTCTGCCCAATGTCCGGGTGTCCCTGGTGGGGGATAAGTTGCTGGTCGAGGGGGAATCCATTTCCGACGCGGATCGCGAGCGTATTTCAGCGCTTGCCAGGCAGTACCCCCAATTGCTCGATTTCACCAGCCAGGTGGGGTGGGACCGCATGGTGCTGCTCGATGTGCAGGTCATCGAGGTTCCACGCAACCGTTTGCGTGAACTCGGCGTTCAATGGAATCCCTCCAGTCGGGGAGGATTCAACGCGGGTCTGGTCTGGGATGCGGGTGCGCGCAGCCTCGCAGGCCGTCCCGCCGACGAAGACGCGTTGATGGCTCCTTTCCCGGCTGCGCGTGCATTGGGGTACTTCGGGGTGAACGCCTTGTTGTCGGCACGAATCAACGCCATGACAAAAACCGGCTCCGCCGTGGTGCTGGCCCAGCCCCAGTTGCTCGCCCGAAGTGGCGCCACGGCGGAATTCCTGGCGGGCGGCGAGGTTCCATATTCGACAGTGGATGCCAATGGCAACACGAACACCGCCTTCAAACCTTATGGTGTCTCGCTGCGCATCACCCCTCGGATCGAACACAACCAGGCGGTGCGTTCACGCATCGAGGTCGAGGTCAGTTCGGTCGATTCCTCGATGTCGGCGCCAGGCGGACCCGCTCTCAAGACACGGCGGGCGGCAACGGAATTCAACGTGCGATCAGGTCAGACACTGGTGCTCGCAGGCTTTCTGTCGCGTGAGGAAGCGCGCAATGAAGACAAGATTCCCGGATTGGGGAGCGTTCCGATCATAGGCCGGCTGTTTGGCTCCCGGCGGTTTCAGCGCAATGAGACCGAGTTGGCGATTTTTGTCACCCCCATGGTCGTTCCCGCCGATCAACCAGATCTCGCGCGGCGCATCGAGCGCGGCCGCGCCATTCTGAAGTCCGCGTTCCCCCAGCCCGTACTGATCAACGTGCCGGTGGCCACATCACCCGGACCGTCCTCGTCAAGGCGGTCGGGCGCAGGCGACGGAGCATGGAATCCCTACGGGAGTGTCGGCTCGCAATGGGTCGAGCCCGAATCCTTCAAGGAGTGAATCTTGCTTGGTCTAGTGCTGAGTTATGAGGATGGTGTCATCGAGACCCGTGATATTCCGCTGCCGTTCGATGTGGGCCGCGCAACGCATTGTGGGGTGTGCCTGCGTGCGTGGCGGGTTGCCCGACGCCATGCCCGCTTCTATGAGTCGGGTCCAGGTGTCATGGTGGAGGATTTTGGATCCCTGTGCGGCACCCAGATCAACGGCCGGCGGATCACACAGTACGGCCCCTTGTGCGAGGGAGATGAGATCCTGGTCGGCCCTTGCCTTATCCGAGTCACACGCGTTCCGAATTCGTGTGTTGTGTCGCCTTCTGGCGGGGGAGGCCAGGACACTGATGGTCGAAGCGCCGTGCGGATGCCCGGTGCCGCTCAATCCGGGCGCCAATCTGATCAAGCGCCCACGAGCCGTTATGCCGGAGACAACGCTTCGGCCGTTCCGAACGTTGACGCGGTGACGGAACCGGAAGTCTCTTCCCGCCCGGTCGAGGTGGGTTTGCGCGACAGGTTGCGTCATCGGCGGCGTCTGCACGGTGCGTTGCTCGAGGCGCTTGATCTTCGGCGGCGTGATATCGCGGCGCTCAGCGATGAGGCTTTGCGCGAACAGGCTCGTGAAGCGCTGGCGGCCATTCTGGCTTCCGACACGGAACTTCCAAAGTCCATGGATCAGACGGAGCTGTTGAGCGAGGTGCTGGACGAAGCGGTGGGTTTGGGTCCGTTGGAGCCGTTGCTGGCCGATCCCGGCATCAGCGAGATCATGGTCAATCGCCATGATGAGATCTTTGTCGAGCGGGCTGGCGCACTGGTGCGTCACGACTCGGGGTTCAGCAGCGAACAAGCCGTGCTCGGCGTCATAGAGCGCATTGTTTCGCCGTTGGGGCGCAGGATAGATGAAAGCTCGCCGATGGTCGATGCTCGCCTGCGCGATGGCTCCCGGGTGAATGCGGTGATTCCTCCTGTTGCGCTGCGTGGCGCCAGTCTCACGATACGCAAGTTCCCACAACACCGCCCTCGGATGGCGGATCTGGTGGCGCTGGGTTCGCTTGACGTGTCCATGCAGCGGTTTCTCGAGGTTTGCGTCGCCCGCCGGAAGAATATCCTGGTGTCGGGGGGAACGGGCTCAGGGAAAACGACCTTGCTCAATGTCTTGTCCAACGCCATTCCCGTCGGCGAGCGGATCGTCACCATCGAGGATGCGGCCGAGCTTCGATTGAATCACGCCCATCTGGTTTCAATGGAATCCCGCCCCGCCAATCTCGAGGGAAGCGGCCGCATCGAGATCCGTGATCTGGTGCGCAATGCGCTGCGCATGCGGCCGGACCGCATCGTGATCGGTGAGTGCCGTGGCGCCGAGGCCTTCGATATGCTGGCCGCCATGAACACCGGTCACGAAGGGTCGTTGACCACTCTGCACGCCAACAGCCCGCGTGATGCGCTCTCGAGGCTGGAAACCATGATCCTGATGGCCGGCATGGACCTGCCCTTGGCGGCTGTGCGTGAGCATGTGGCCGCGAGCATCGACCTGATCGTTCAGCAAGCCCGTTTCCCTGACGGGCATCGGGCCATCACCTCCATCGTGGAGGTGACCGGAATAGAAAGCGGCCGCATACAGTTGCAGGAGCTGTTTCGGCTTGAACCTGGCGAGCCGCGGGTTTTCGCGGGCTGCGGGATGCTTCCGGATTTTTTCTCGGGCCACGTCGAGCTCCCCTGTGAGCTTGACTTGGAGGTCTTTCGTCAACGCCATCCAGCCCGTTGCAAGGATGTGCCGGTGGTTCAGGTTCATACGCCATGAGCCATATCGCCGTTGCCTGCGCCGCGCTGGTGGCCGCGCTGACCTTCTGGTTCGCGCTGCGTTGCCTGCTCCGATTCTACGCACGCTATCAGGAGTTCTTTCATTCCCGGGCGAAAACGAGCCTTGGCGAATTCTTCCTGTTTCTCGATCCATCTCAGCTCTGGGTGCTGAATCTCATGGTTTGCGGCGGATTGACGTTGAGTTCCTATGTCGTGACGGGATCGCCCGCGTTCGCTGTACTTGTGGGCGCGTTCTCGTTGGTCATGCCATGGTGTGTGCTCAAGCGTCTGCGTCGCCGGCGTCTGGAGCGCCTGGATCAGCAGCTTCCTGATTTCCTGCTCGCGCTGGCCGGCGCGCTGCGGGCGGGGCAGGGAATGCAGTCCGCGTTGAGACAAATCGTTCCTCAGGCTCCCGAACCGCTGTCCCAAGAGTTCGGGCTGATGCTGCGCGAGCAGCGCATGGGGGTTGCGCTCGATGATGCCTTGTCGGGGCTGTATCGGCGCATCACCACAGAAGGCATAGGCCTGGTGGTTTCTTCTCTCAAGATCGCCATGCAAAGCGGTGGCAATCTGGCTGAAACGCTCGAACGCATTGCCGCGACAGTGCGGGCGCGCCTGCAATTGCTGGGACGCATCCGCGCCCTGACATCCCAGGGGCGCATGCAGGCCTGGATCATGGCCTTGTTGCCGCCCGGCATGGTTTTGATCCTTAACGAGCTGGATCCCGAAGCGGCGTCCGCGTTGTGGCATACGACCCCGGGCTGGTTGGTTCTGGGCGCGGTGGCTGTGCTGGAGGTGGCGGGTGTGTTGCTCATCCGGCGCATTGTCGATATCGACGTATAGATGGTTGCTCTATTTCCATTTCATGTGCAGGGCTAGCCGCATGCGGAGGGTGTATGTATTTCTGGATGAGTTGCCTGGCCATGGGCGTTTCCGTCAGCCTGTTGCTGAGGTTTTGTCTCGGGCCGGCTGTGACAGGTTCGAGGCCAGGCCACGGTCCGCGGTATTGGCTGCCCAGAATGGCCTGGCCATGGATTCTCGCCTTGTCGTTGGTGTGCAAGGCGTTTTTGCCGTGGCGCCTGCGTCAGACGCTTGAGCGAGCGGTCCGTCTGGCCGGGCTGGATCCAGTGGTGTGGCCTCCCGAACGTATCGTCGCGGCGCAGTGCCTTGCCGCCTTGACGGGTTCTCTTGCCGGGTGGGGGACGCTATTTTTCTGTGGCCCCATCACCAACCCTATGGCTGCGGTGTATCCATCCGCTCTGCTTGGCTTGATGTGCGGTTTGTGGCCACGGCTCGCGTTGCGTGAACGCATGGATCGCCGGCGGCGGGAAATGTTGCGTGAATTTCCCTTCTTGGTCGATATGACGACGCTTTGCGTCGAAGCGGGCTTGAATCTACATGGCGCGCTCGAACTGGCTGCGAAGAATATCCCCGACAATCCGCTGCGCCAGGAGTTGCGCTACGCTCTTGCCGACATGCGGGCGGGGATGCCACGTCTGGAGGCTTTGGATGACATGGCCCGCCGCACCGACCTTCCCGCGTTGCGCCAGTGGGTGACGGCCATCACCCAGGCGGACCGCCTGGGCATGAGTCTCGGACCTCTGCTGCGCGCACAGTCCGAGCAGCGTCGGGTTGAGCGGTTTCAGCGCGCCGAAAAGCTGGCGCTTGAAGCGCCGGTGAAGATGCTGTTCCCCCTGGTGGTGTGCATCTTCCCCTGCACGTTCCTGGTCATCGGCTTTCCCATCGCGCTCAAATTGTCGGGCGCGCTGTCTTGACGTGATGGATACCGGCATGCGCCATGTGGCAAAACGCATTCCGGGAGTGCCGACCGCTCCCATGGATGAACTGTTCCTCTTCCCGGCCGTCGGGTTCGTATCCAGATTGCGCGGCCTGCACGCTTTTCAAGGACTGGCGTGGGGATGCGGCCTTTGGATCGCGCCTTGTGGCGCAATCCATACGTTCGGCATGGGTTATGCCATCGATGTGCTGTTTCTGGACCGTGGGCACCGCATCGTGCGGAAGGTTCGACACATGCGGCCGAATAGAATTGCCTGGTGTGCCAAGGCGCGATCGGTGGTCGAGCTGCCGGCGGGCTATTGTGCGGCGGTTCCACACCACGAGAAGCTGGTTGCCACGGCGTTGCACACATTGACTTCCTTGTGGGGCGCCCGACCCGACATCAATCACCGCACGGGATAATTCGCCCCGAACACGCTCTCATACACCGGGTAGAAGCTGCAATACAGCACGGCGGCGACCACGATGTTGACCGGGGTCAGCACCAGTTGCGCCGTGTCTGGCGTCATGCCCGAATCCACCATGAACTGGCCCACAGCCTGCAGCGCGAAGAACACGACCGCCCAACTAACGCCATACAGCAGGAATGGCCATTTGTTGCGCCAGCAGGCCACGATGGAAAAGAACAGGGCCTGGGCGAACTTGACGCGGTGCCAGCCTATAAGCGCGGGCGCGTGCCAGAACAGGGCCGAGATCAACACGTACAGCAGGCCGAACACGATCAGCGGGCCGCGCAGCGCGGTGGCCAGCAGTATTTCGTTGATGGTGCCGTCGGGATTGATGGCCTGCATCAGGCTGCTCGAGAACGGCAGCGTGGCGGCGAACCCGCTGGCCAGGCAGCAGGCCATGTAGGCCAACCCGAGCATCAACAGGCGCTTGCTGGCTTCGGTGTCTTTGAGCGGTGCCAGCCACATGTTGGGCAGCATGGGTTTGCCGGTGGCGATGTTGCGGCACGCGCAGAGAGTGAGAAACGTGAGCAGCGGGGTAAGGACGATCAGCGCCACTTGCCCGAGCAGCGGGATGAGGTAGCTGATGGTGATCAGCAGCCCCACCGCCAGGCTCCAGAAAAACATGGCCAGCGGTTGCTGGCGAAATAGCCCAAACCCATCGTAGGTCCATTGCCAGCCGGATTTCAGGGGCAGGGTAGCTGCTTGCATGGTTGTGGAGATTCCCCAATCTGGATGATGCGTCCGTGGCCCGACTGAATGGTGAGCGAGCCGCGGTGTTTGTCTGGTGGCAACCGAGTATAGCGGCAATCACCATACTGGTTCCGTGTCCTGTCGTGATTTTACGCAACAGGTGGCCGGTGGTGAAGTCGTGCGGAATAATGGTTGGTTTCATGGGGTGGCCAGGCCCGCGATGGATCAAGGATACTCATGAATCAGGGAAACAGATACGGCGCTGTCTCAGGGAACCACCGCTGTCGGTTTGTGCCGCTCTGACAGAATGCGTTCAAAATGACGAGGGTCGTGGGGTTTGAGCGTCTGCGCCTGGCGCGGCAGATAATAGTCGTACAGGCGCGAGATCCAGAAACGCAGCGCCGCCCCCCGCAGCATCACTGGCCAGGCTTCTTTTTCCTCGGGCGTGAACGGGCGCGTGGCCGCATAGGCGGCAAGCCACGCGCGCAGCCGATCGTTCTGGAACACGCCGGTGTTCTGTTCGATGCACCAGTCGTTGACACTGACCGCGACGTCGAACAGCCACTTCTCCCATCCCGCGAAATAAAAGTCGATGAAGCCGCCAATCTGAGGCACGTCGAACGTTCCGCCGAACAGGACGTTGTCGCGGAACAGATCACAGTGTGATGGGCCGGCCGGTAGCGCGTGATAAATGTCGGTTTGGGCGAATCGCGCCTGTTCGTCCAGTGTGTGCTGAATGAGGTCGGCCTGGGTCGGGCTCAGGTACGGCAAAATCGAGGGAACCGTCGCCAGCCACCAACCCAATCCGCGCAGATTCGGCTGCCGAATGGGGAAGTCGCGGCCGGCGAGATGCGCGCGCGCCAGTGTTTCACCGGCCAGCGCACAATGCGATGGGCCGGGAGCGGGTTCGTAGCCACCCGTGAGACGGGTGACGATGGCGCAGGGTTTGCCGTGCAGGCTGGTGAGGCGCGTGCCGTCGGTGCAAGTCTGGGGTTCCGGCACGGGAATGCCGCGCTGGGCCAGGTGATGCATTAGTTCGATGTAGAACGGCAGCTGGTCGTGCCGCAGCACTTCGAAGAGCGTCAGCACGTATTCGCCGCGATCCGTCGTCAGGAAGAAGTTCGTGTTCTCGATGCCGGCGGTGATGCCACGCAGCGAAACGAGACTGCCCAGCGAGTACTGGTGCAGGAGTTCGCGGGCATCGTGTTCGCTGACGGGGGTGAATACAGCCATGGGCGCTACGCGGGAGAGAGATGGAAAAAGCCCACGGTATGTGGGCTTGTCGATTTTAGACTAGGTTCGCGTTCGGCGTTTTCCGCCCGACGGCTTGTGCTTTTCGTCCAGGAGCCTGTGCGGGCGCATCGTCGACCGCGGGTTCCCATCGTGCAATTTGATCAGCTCGATTGCTTCTTGATCAATGGGCAGGTGGACTCGGCCAGGCTGTTGAAGGCCTCGTCTCCGGGAATGGTGGCCACCTTCTTCAGGTAATCCCACGGGCCTTTCGATTCGGCCGGCGTCTTGACCTGGAACAGGTACATGTTGTGGATGTATCGACCGTCCTTGCGGATGTATCCATGACTGTAGAAATCGTTGATCTTCATGCTCTTGAGCTGGGCCATGACCTTGTCGGCATCCGTGGTGTGCGCGGCGGCGACAGCTTTCAGGTAGGTGGACGCCGCCGAATAGTCAGCCGCCTGGTGGGTGCTGGGCATCTTGTGCATCTTCGCGTAGAAGCGCTTGGCGAAGGCGCGCGAGGCGTCGTTCATGTTCCAGTACCAGCTATCCGTCATGAGCAGGTTCTTGGCCGTTTCCAGGCCGAGGCCATGAATGTCGTTGATGGTCATCAACAGCCCCACGAGCTTCATCTTCTTCGTGACTCCGAAGCTGTGCGCCGCTTTGATCGAATTGATGGTGTCGGCCCCCGCGTTCGCCAGGCCCAGCACCTGCGCGCCGGAGGACATGGCCTGAAGAATGTACGACGACATGTCGGAGGAGTTGGGCGGATGCTTGACCGACCCCATTACCTTGCCGCCGTACTTCTTGACCACTTCCGAGGTGTCGTGGAACAGCGAATGGCCGAAGGCATAGTCCGCGACCAGGAAAAACCAGGATTTTCCACCTTGCTTGACCACCGCCGAGCCGGTGCCCCGGGCCAGCGCGATGGTGTCGTATTCATAGCTGATCGTGTAGGGGGTGCAGTTCTCGTTGGTGAGTCGGGCCGTGGCGGCGGCGACGTTGATGTATGGCACCTTCTTCTCGGCCACGATGTTGTTCATCGCCAGGGCGGTGGCTGAATTCACGCCGCCGATCAGCAGCTTGATGTGATCCTGGTCTATCCACTGGCGCGCGGTCGAGGCGGCGATGTCGGCCTTGTTCTGGTGATCCGCCGACAATACCTCGATCTTCTTGCCCAGCACGCTGCCACCGGCATCGGCCACGGCCATCTTGATGGCCTCCAGGCCGCCCGGGCCATCCGTGTCGGCATAGGGACCCGACATGTCGGTGATGAAGCCGATGCGGATCACGCCGTCGTCCTTGGTGGCGGCGGCCGCGGTGCCGGCGATTGTTGTCGCGGCAAGCAGGGCGATGGCGAGTCGGGTGAGTGGTCGTTTCATGTGGTGTCTCCGGTTAGTGTGTGCGGGCCTTCGTCGGCCGTCATTGTGCAACGTTGATTGGGTGTGCCGTCACGCGGCGGCTCAAGGGGTCGCGCCCAGCTCTTTGCGATGACCCTCGAGAAGCGAGCGGGCCAGATCCGCCCGCACGTCCCGGGCGGCCGCCATCTCGCGGGCCAGCCAGTCGATTTCCTCGCCCCGGGCTCCCACGCCGAGCGCGATGTTGCGGGCGTGCAGGGCCATGTGTCCGCGCTGTATGCCCTCGGTGGCCAGCGCCCGCAACGCGCCCAGGTTCTGTGCCAGGCCGACGGCCACGGCCACCTCGGCCAGTTCCTGGGCGGTCTTCACCCCCATGATCTTCAGCGAAAGCCTTGCCAGAGGGTGTGTTTTCGTGGCTCCGCCGACCAGGCCGACGGCCATTGGCATTTCCAGGGTGCCGACCAAGTCGCCGTTCGCCGCGATCTCCCAGGTGCTGAGCGATGTATAGCGCCCGTCGCGGCAGGCGTAGGCGTGCGCCCCGGCTTCGATCGCGCGCCAGTCATTGCCGGTGGCCACGATGACGGGGTCGATGCCGTTCATGATGCCCTTGTTGTGGGTGGCCGCCCGGTATGGATCCACCGCCGCGAATTCGTAGGCGTCGACGATCCCGTTGACGACGTCGCCCCCGGCGTGCTCACGGGTGGCCAGCGCCGTGGCCGGGAGCCGAACATGGGCGCGGGCCAGTCGAAGATCGGCGAGGTTCGACAGGATTCTCAGGCGGACGCGTCCGGCGGTGATCTGTTCGAGCCGCCCGGCGACGAATTCGGCCATGGTGTTGACCGTGTTCGCACCCATGGCGTCGCGCACGTCCACGATCAGATGCGTGACAACCATCGCGCCTCTCGCCGTATCGGTGAAGACGTGGACTTCGATGTCGCGGCAACCACCGCCCAGTTCCGTCAGCACGCGGTCCCGGCTATTGGCCATGTCGATGATTTCCTGGCGATGCCGCAGGATCGCCAGGCGTGCGCCATGTGGGTCCGTCACATCCAGAATCTGGATCTGGGCCCGCATGAGCGGGCCGGTGCTGGACGTCTGGAACCCCCCTGATGCCCGGGCCAGCTTGGCCATGAATGAGGCCGCAGCCACCACCGACGGCTCTTCGACCGCCATGGGAACCAGCACATCGTGGCCATTGACCTGGAAATAGCCGGCCACGGCATAAGGCAATTCAAATTTGCCGATGACGTTCTCGATCATCCCGTCGGCGGTTTCCAGGGGCAGGCCGGCGCCGACTCTGGCGCGCTCGTCGTCGCTCAGGCCGACCTTGGCGGCCAGGCGTGCCAGGCGTTCGGCGGGATCAAGGGTGCGAAAACCGGGAAGGGTGGAGTCTGTCGTCATGGTTTGGTGTCAGGGGGTTGGCGAAAGGGGGGACGCAATGGCCCAGGGGTTGCCGGAAGAGGCCAGTATGAAAGGATGTGTGGGCGAAATATATGTTGTGAAATACCATTTCAAAATAAAATTTATGTGAATTCATACATAGCGCACTGGAAATTCAGATGAGACAAGAAAACATGGCGGCCGAAACGAGCTGGCGTACCGCTGAAGCCCTTTGGCCCCAGATCGTGGAATTGCTGCATAGGGACGCCGACAAGGATCGTTTCGTCTCGTTGCTCGCGCAGGCTCGGAACCTGCCCCCTCGGGCGGCCGGCAGAGGCGATCTGATTCGGAGCGTGGAATTGGCCATGACGGTCAAGGACCGTTTCGAATTGCACCAGCGGCGCGAGCGCGGCTTGCTGGCGGTGCTGGAAACCGCGCAGGACCTCACCGCCATCGTGGATCCGGATCGTGTCCTGCGGGCCATTGTCCAGCGAGCCCGCAAGCTGGTGGGCTGCGACGTGGGCTATTTGTCCATTTTTGATCCGGAGCGGGGCGATTTTTACGTTCGTGCCACGGATGGCGCGTTTTCGGATGATTTCAAGCGGATCCGGGTCGGCATGGATGTGGGGGTATGCGGCTTTGTCGCACGCAACAAGACACCGTATTCCTCATCCGACTATGGCACCGACAATCGTTTCACCCATACGCCGCTCATCGACACGGCCATGGTTGAGGAACACATTACCTCGATACTGGGTGTGCCGCTGTTGGCGGGTGAGACGGTCATTGGCGTGCTGTTTGTCGGGGACCGTTATGTGCGCGCCTACGCGCCCTGGGAAAAACACATCTTGTCCGTACTGGCGGCACATGCTTCCGTGGCGCTGGGCAATGCCAGGCTGTTCGAGCAGACCCAGCAGGCGCTTGAGCAGGCCAGTGGCATGAATCAGAAGCTGGCGCGTCAGACCGCCGACACCGATACGGCGGCGCGGGCTCACGAACGCCTGACGGCTCTCGCGGCGCGCGGGGGCGGTCTGCCCGAGATCTGCGACATGGTCGCCAGCATGCTGAGTGGGCGCGTGGCGGCCTATGACGACGGCGAACAGCAAATCGCGGTCGCCGATGCGCATGCCATGCCGGACGAACGGGATGCATCGCGATCCCTCGAAGACTGGGGCGGGGATGCTTTGCACAAGGCGCTTCATGAAAGCCGAACGCGCGGCCGATCCGTGGCGGTGCCTCTCGCTCATGGCGGATTCTGCCGTGTCGCGGCGGCGATGGGCGGGCATGGCATGCTGGGTGGGTTGGCCATTCACACCAGTGAATCATTGCGCGACCCGGAGGTGCGGATCTTCGAACGCAGCGCCATGGTGGCCGGGGTGGTTCTTCTGTCGCGTGAGCACAGGGAGTCGGTCGGGCGCATCGAGATGGCGGCCATGGTGCGTAGTCTGGTCGGGGTGCCGCGCGGTGGCCTGCCACAGGCGATGGAGCATGCCGCGCGGCATGGCCTGGACTTGTCGCGGCCGGTCAGTGTGATCGTCCTGGACGATCTGGGAGAAAAGGCCCCATACCTGAGCCGCCGGCTTGCCAACGCGCCAGAACTCGCGCACGTCGTCATGGATGCCTCGGCAAGGTCGTTGGTGCTGCTCGCCGACGCCGACGCGGTCCCCATGCTGGAACAGGTCTTGCCGCGTCGAATACGTGACATACTGCATCGGGAGGCCGCTGGCGTTTTCTCGGCACCCGTTCAAGGGCCCGATGGGTTGCGGTCCGCGTATGGTCGAGTGGAACAATGCCTGGAGGTCGTGCGCGCGCTGAAAGGTCGAACGAGGCTCTATCACGAGCATGAATTGTCGCTCTACGCCTTGTTGTTCGGGGCCACCGAAGGCCACGATGGCGTCGTCCGCTACCTGGACGCCACGCTCGGGGCGCTGTACCGACAGCCTGATGCCCGCAAGGCGGGTCTGGCCCGTACCCTGCTTGCGTATCTCGATAGCGGCCGCAATGTGCGTCTCGCGGCGCAAACCCTGGATGTGCACGTCAACACGGTGCATCAGAGGCTGGAAGCGGTTGATGTTCTGGTCCCGGACTGGCGTGATACCGCGCGCGCACTGGACGTCCATGTCGCGTTACGCTTGTGGGGCTTCGATGACGAGGGGTTGGTGCCGCGGCGTCCGGGTTCCTGAATGGCCGCCGGTACAATATCGGCATTCCCTGGCTCCAGCGGGGGCCGATTTCGCAACAGATTTTCAAACCATGACGCTTCACGCCGAAACTCCGGCGGATACGCACAAATCGCCCGATGACTGGCGACTGTGCGTCGCCCCCATGATCGATGTCACTGACCGGCATTGCCGGTTTTTTCATCGGCTGCTGGCGCCGCGGGCCCGCCTGTACACCGAGATGATCACCACCGGTGCCCTGATGCACGGTGACGTGGTGCGCCATCTGGACTTCGACCCCTCCGAGCAGCCTGTGGCGCTGCAACTGGGGGGGAGCGAGCCCGCCGCGCTGGCGGCATGCGCCCGCCTGGGCGAGCAATGGGGTTACGACGAGATCAACCTGAATTGCGGCTGCCCGTCCGAGCGCGTCCAGCGCGGGGCGTTCGGCGCATGCCTGATGGCCGAGCCGGCCCTCGTCGCCGATTGCGTCAAGGCCATGCATGACGCCGTGTCGATTCCCGTCACGGTCAAGCACCGTCTGGGGCTGGATTATCAGGATTCGTACGATTTCGTGCGCGATTTCGTAGGCGCCCAGCACCACGAGGGGTGTCGCGTATTCATCGTGCACGCGCGCAACGCCGTGCTCAAGGGCTTGTCTCCGAAAGAGAACCGGCAGATCCCTCCGCTGCGTTACGACTGGGTGTCCCGGCTCAAGGCCGATTTCCCCGATTGCCGCGTCGTCATCAATGGCGGTATCGACCAGATCGATCAGGCGTTGTCTATGGTCGGCACATACGATGGCGTGATGCTGGGGCGGGCGGCCTGGCACAATCCCGGCATCCTGACGGAACTGTCTCGGCGCCTGGACCCAGGGCTGGCGCTTCCGGAGCCCGGGCAGGTCGTGCATGCGATGGCGGCCTACGCCGCCGCGGAAATCGGCAGGGGCGTGCCGCTGCGGGTGGTGGTCAAACCCATGCTGGGCTGGATGAGCGGGCGCACGGGCGCCCGTTACTGGCGCCGGACGTTATCCGACCCCGATGTGTTGCGGCACAACGACGCGGCCATTCTGGAACGGGCGTGGTCGGATCTGGTCAGCCAGGCGGATTAAGCGAAACCCACCACACGCGGCGGACGCGTTGCACGCACTGATTTTCAATGTGGACGAGCCCAGTGGCCATGGCCAGCATCAGACACTGGGCTGTTCCTCGCTGGGCCAGTCCCGGATATAAGCCTTGAGCATGTTGTTCTCGAATTGCTGTGCGGCAACGATGGCCTGGGCCATGTCGTAGAACGAGATCACGCCCAGCAGCATGGGCCCGTCCATGACCGGTATGTAGCGCGCGTGTTTTTCGAGCATCAGGCGCTGGACTTCGTCGGCGTGGGTGTTGGGGGTGACGCTGATGGGCGCGTCGTTCATGATGCTGCGAATCGTGTTGGCGCCGGTGTTGCCATGGTTGGCATGCAGGTGGCGGATGATTTCGCGGAACGTGAGCATGCCCACGAGCACGCCGTGATCCATGACGACCAGCGAGCCGATATCTTGTTCGCTCATGGTTTCGAGCGCCTGCAGAATGGAGGTGTCCGAGGTTGCCGTGTACAGGGTGTTCCCTTTGACGCGCAGAATTTCGCTGACCTTAAGCATGGTTGTTCTCCTGGATGGCTTCCCGGTTTCCGGAACTGTTATTTTGCACCATAACGCCGGCGTCCGGGTGCGACGACCCTCGTTTCAGGGCGTTTTCCAACGGAATTGTGTGTGTTTGCTTCAGCGCGGCGCACAGGGCGTCCGCCAGAGGCTCGTTGCCGGCGAATCCAGGCTGGCCGCGGTGGATCAGCAGCGTATCGACGACCCGACCCAGGTCGACCTGTGCCGGGTCGCAGGCCAGCACCCAGCGTTCATCGTTGCGCTCCTGCACGACCACCACCAGTCCCAGGTGCTCCAGGGCTGCCAGCACGGACAGGAGTTCATCCTGATGCATGCGCAGGTGCTGGCAGAGGAAGCGCAGGCCGTGTCCGGGCGGCGCGCCGTGTCGGGCATCGCGCAGCAGGGTCAGAACCTTGATGGCGTCGATGAACGGGGCGCCCGCCTGCCTGCTTTCCTCCCAAAGGCGCAGACGCAGCAATGGCAACGTCGCAGTGATCATGGCACCAAACAGAATCGCCAGCCAGGACAGGTAGATCCAGAGCAGAAAGATGGGCAGGGTGGCGAAGGTGCCGTAGATCACGGTGTAGGAGGGGAACCGGATCAGGTAATAGGCGAATCCGGTTTTCATTGCGCTCAGCGCGATGGCGGTGCAGAAGCCACCCACGAAAGCGTCCCGCCAGGCTATGCGGCGGTTGGGTACGCCCACGAACAGGGCGGCGAAACCTATGCCGGTGATGACAAGCGGGATGAGCGACAGCGCGAAACCCGCGCTGGTGGAGATTTCCGTGACGTGCCCGAACGATTTGCGTGCGACGTACGACGTGGCCCAGAGGCTGGCGCCCGCCAGGACGGGGCCGAGCGACAGGATGGCCCAGTAGACGAGCATGCGGCGGCGCAGCGGCGGTCGTCGCGTCACGTGCCAGATGCGGTTGAATGCTTTTTCCACCGTGGCCATGAGCATCAGGGACGTGACCAGTAGAAACAGAAAGCCGATCACGGTGAGCCGGGATGCCTGCGTGGCGAACTGACTCAGATAGCCCATGACGTTGAGCGATACCGTGGGGGGCATCAGGTTCGCGGTCAGGAAGTTCTCTAGGGCCAGGCGGAATTCATCGAACAGGGGAAACGCGGTGAACAGTGCCAGCACGATGGCCAACAGGGGAACGATGGCCAGGACGGTGGTGAATGTCAGGCTGGCGGCCACCTGGGGCAGTTCTTTTTCGGCTGCGCGCCGCGCCGAAAAGCGCAGGACTTTCCCTATGTTTTTCGGCCATTTGCCGATGCTGGCGGCCGTACGGCCCGGGTCGGGAATGTGCAATCGGCTCATGCTGGGGCGGTGTCCCGGGTATGGGGCGTGGCGGGCCGGCCCCGGCCGGAGTTGGCAGTGTCTGTTCGAGTGATAATAGCAGTATGGAACCTGAACTGAATCCTCTTCTGCGTCATGGCGCGGTCGTGTCGTTGCTGTGCCTGTTCGTCCTATGTGTGCTCTGGGAGCTCTGGCTGGCGCCGGTGCGGCCGGGCGGATCGCTGCTTGCGCTCAAGGCCATGCCGTTGTTGCTGCCCTTGCGCGGCATCATCCGCGGCAGTCTCTACACCATGCAATGGGCATCGATGCTGATCCTGCTGTATTTCATGGAAGGTGTGGTGCGCGCCTACTCCGACCCTGTGCCCCTGTCCGCGCTGCTGGCGGGTGTGGAGATCGTCTTGTCACTGATCTTCTTTCTGTGCGCGATCTTCTACGTTCATCCGGCCAAGCGCGCGGCCAAGGCCCGGGCGCGCGCGCTCAAGCAATAGTGACTCCGGATACCGGAGTGCCGGCCCAGTCCTGAAAGGTTTGTGATGCCCACTGATTCAATTCTCGATCTGCATGTCGAAAACTCATTCGCCGGCTTGCCGCCCGCGTTCTATTCGCGCGTGCCTGCGCAACCCTTGGCGGCGCCGCGTCTTCTGCATGCCAATGCCGACGTGGCGGCGCTGTTGGGCTTGTCCGAAACCGCGCTGGATTCCCCCGACTTCCTGGATGTCTGCGCCGGGAATCGTCCATTGCGGGGCGGGCAGACGCTGTCGGCGGTCTACAGCGGTCACCAGTTCGGGGTGTGGGCCGGTCAGTTGGGCGATGGTCGCGCCCACTTGCTTGGCGAGGTCATGGCACCCTCCGGAGCCCTGGAGCTCCAGCTCAAGGGCTCCGGCCACACGCCGTACTCGCGCATGGGTGACGGCCGTGCGGTGGTGCGTTCGTCCGTGCGCGAATATCTGGCGGGGGAGGCCATGGCTGGCCTGGGTATTCCCACCACCCGGGCGCTGGCGTTGGTGGTGTCCGATGATCCCGTTTACCGCGAGACCGTGGAAACGGCGGCCATCATCACGCGGGTCGCGCCCAGCTTCGTGCGTTTCGGTTCGTTCGAGCATTGGTGGAACCAACCCGACAATATGCGGGTGCTGCTCGATTACGTCATTGACCGCTTCTATCCCGAATGCCGTGTCGACGAAGCCGGCAAGCCTTGCTCATTCGCAGATGCGGCGCTGCGGTTTCTGGAGACGGTGGTGGCCCGGACCGCGGATCTGATGGCAGCCTGGCTGACGGTGGGGTTCTGCCATGGCGTCATGAACACCGACAACATGTCCATACTGGGCCTGACGCTGGATTACGGGCCGTATGGATTCATGGACGGGTTCCAGGCCAACCACATTTGCAATCACACCGACACGCAGGGGCGCTACGCCTGGAATGCCCAGCCGTCCGTCGCCAACTGGAACCTGCACCGGTTGGCCAACTGCCTGATGGCACTGAGCCTGGATCCCGAGGCGCTCAAAGCCCGGCTGGCGCAATTCGAACCCGCGTTCATGCGAGCCTACCAGACGCGCATGGCCGCCAAATTCGGCTTGAGCGCCTGGGTGGAAGGTGACGAAACCCTGGTGGACGGCTGGTGGGGGCTCCTGCATGCCCAACGCGCCGATTTCACTCTGTGTTTCCGTCGCCTGGCGCGGGTGGAAGAAGACGCGGAACCGTTCCTTTCCCTGTTTGGCGAGCGCCAACCCGCCCGGGATTGGCTCGAGGAATATCGCCGCCGCCTCGAGGCGGATGCCTTGCCGGACCACGAACGCGCCGAGCGCATGGATCGTGTCAACCCCATTTATGTGTTGCGCAATCATCTGGCCGAACTCGCCATTCGTGGCGCGCAGAAGGGCGATGCGGGCGAGATCCGCACGTTGCTGGCGCTGTTGCGCGACCCATGCACGGAAGTGGAGGGCTTCGACGATTACGCGGCACCCGCGCCCGAATGGGCCTGCTCGCTGGAGGTCAGTTGTTCTTCCTGACCCCCGCAGCTCAAGCCCGGATGTCGCTCAACGTCGCCTGAACGCTGGCACAACCGATACAATGATGTTGGTTGTTCTCAATGCGGGTGTCCGGGATTTGTGGTTTCAAGGCGTCAGCGTTTGGCGTCAATGGCGCTTCCGCATCATTGTCCGCATTCTTCCATTTGTGTTCTCTTCACAGCGTCCTTCCCCATGTCCGGCAATACTCTAGGCAAGCTCTTCTGTGTCACCAACTTCGGCGAATCCCACGGCCCGGCCATTGGCGCCGTGGTCGATGGCTGCCCGCCCGGATTGCCGTTGAGCGAGACCGACATACAGAAGGAACTCGATCGGCGCCGCCCGGGCACGTCGCGTCATGTCACGCAGCGCCAGGAAGCGGATCAAGTTGAAATCCTGTCGGGGGTGTACGAAGGGGTGACCACGGGCACACCCATTGGCCTGCTCATTCGCAACACCGACGCGCGCAGCAAGGATTACAGCAACATCGCCGACACCTTTCGCCCTGGTCACGCCGACTATGCCTACTGGCGCAAATACGGGGTGCGCGACCCGCGCGGGGGCGGCCGCTCGTCGGCGCGTCTCACGGCGCCGACGGTCGCGGCGGGCGCCATCGCGCGCAAATGGCTGGCGCATGCCCACGGGATCACGGTACGCGGCTACATGAGCCAGCTCGGTCCCATTGAAATTCCGTTCGAATCGTGGGACGAAGTCGCCCGCAACCCGTTCTTCGCACCCAATGCCTCGATCATTCCGCAACTCGAACAGTTCATGGATCAGCTGCGCCGCGATGGCGACTCCATCGGTGCCCGTATCGAAGTGGTGGCCGAAAATCCGCCCGCTGGCTGGGGCGAACCTCTTTACGACCGCCTCGATGCCGACATCGCGCATGTGATGATGGGTCTGAATGCCGTCAAGGGCGTGTCCATCGGCGCGGGTTTTGGCTGCATTGCTCAGCGTGGGTCCGAACACGGTGATGAAATCACCCCCGATGGCTTCCTGAGCAATCACGCGGGCGGTGTCCTGGGCGGAATTTCCACCGGGCAACCCGTCACCGTGTCACTGGCCATCAAGCCCACGTCCAGCATTCGCATCGAACGCCGATCCGTCAACCGCGCCGGGGAGTCTGTCTCCGTGCAAACGCTGGGTCGGCATGACCCCTGTGTGGGGATTCGCGCCACGCCCATCGCGGAGGCGATGCTGGCCATCGTGCTGATGGATCATGCGCTGCGGCATCGCGCGCAATGCTCAGGATAGCAGTCTCAGTACCAGTATAAGAACTGGTCTTGTACTAGGTTACAGGGGTGGCATAATGTTCAGGAATCCTCTGAACACCGCTACCGCGCGGCATGCGTCCGAGGATCCCTGGAACCTATATTCTCCACTTCCTTTCCCACGAGCATTGCCATGGCCCAAACCTTGTACGACAAACTCTGGAATGCACACATCGTGCATCAAGAGTCCGATGGAACCTGTCTCCTGTACATCGATCGTCACCTGGTGCATGAAGTCACCAGTCCACAGGCGTTCGAAGGCCTGGCGCTGGCCGGCCGCAAGCCATGGCGCGTGAGCGCGAATCTGGCGGTTTCCGACCATAACGTACCCACCACGGCGCGTGACCAGGGCATCCAGGATCCCGTCTCGCGCCTGCAGGTCGACACGCTGGACAGCAATTGCGAAAAATACGGTGTCACGCAGTTCCGCATGAATGACCGGCGCCAGGGCATTGTCCACATCATCGGCCCGGAGCAGGGCGCGACGCTGCCGGGCATGACGGTCGTGTGCGGCGATTCGCACACCAGCACGCATGGCGCGCTGGGCACGCTGGCCTTCGGCATCGGCACCTCCGAGGTCGAACACGTCCTGGCGACCCAGACGCTGCTCATGAAGAAAAGCCGAAGCATGCAGATCAATGTCGAGGGCGAATTGCCATTTGGCTGCACCGCCAAAGACCTGGTGCTCTACATCATTGGCCAGATTGGCACGGCGGGCGGCACCGGGTGCGCCATCGAATTTTCGGGCGCCACGATCCGGGCCTTGTCGGTCGAAGGCCGCATGACAGTCTGCAACATGGCCATCGAGGCTGGCGCGCGCTCGGGGATGGTGGCCGTCGACGACAAGACCATCGAATACTTCCGCGGGCGGCCGTACGCCCCCACAGGCGTTCTGTGGGACCAGGCCGTCAAATACTGGCGCACCCTGCATTCCGATCCCGGCGCGACGTTCGACCGGGTCGTGCAGATCGACGCACGCAAGGTCGCGCCGCAGGTCACCTGGGGCACGTCGCCTGAAATGGTGCTCGCCGTCGATGCGCGCGTGCCCGATCCAGACAAGGAAAAGGACGACGTCAAGCGCGGCGGCATGGAGCGCGCGCTGGAATACATGGGGCTCAAACCGAACACCCCGCTCACCGACATCAAGATAGACCGCGTCTTCATCGGTTCATGCACCAATGCGCGCATCGAAGACCTGCGCGCCGCGGCGCAAGTGGCGCGCGGCAAGCGGGTGGCCGCCAATGTGCGCCAGGCCATGGTCGTTCCCGGCTCGGGCCTGGTCAAGGCGCAGGCCGAAAAAGAAGGGCTGGACAAGATATTCCTGGGGGCGGGTTTCGAATGGCGTGAGCCGGGCTGTTCCATGTGCCTGGCCATGAATGCCGACCGTCTCGAACCGGGCGAGCGTTGCGCCTCAACCTCGAACCGCAATTTCGAAGGGCGGCAGGGCCAGGGTGGGCGTACCCATCTGGTGAGCCCGGCCATGGCGGCCGCGGCGGCCATCGCCGGCCATTTCGTCGATGTCAGGAATTTTCGCTAGGAGACCGCCATGCAGGCATTCACCACTCACGAAGGCATCGTGGCGCCTCTCGATCGCGCCAATGTCGATACCGATCTCATCATTCCCAAGCAGTTCCTGAAATCCATCAAGCGCACGGGGTTCGGCCCCAATCTGTTCGATGAATTGCGTTATCTGGACCATGGCGAACCGGGCATGGACAATTCCCGGCGTCCACTGAATCCGGACTTCGTGTTGAACCAGCCACGCTACCAGGGGGCGTCTGTGCTGCTTGCGCGCAAGAATTTCGGCTGTGGATCCAGTCGCGAGCACGCGCCGTGGGCGTTGGCCCAGTATGGGTTCCGGGCGATCATCGCACCGTCCTATGCCGATATTTTCTTCAACAACAGTTTCAAGAACGGCCTGCTGCCCATCGTGTTGTCCGAACTCGAGGTTTCCCGCCTGTTCGATGAAGTCCGCGCGTTTTCCGGGTATACCTTGCGCATCGATCTGCCCGAGCAGGCCATCATCACGCCCGAAGGGCGGAAACTGGGCTTTGACATCGAGCCGTTTCGCAAGCATTGTTTAGTTAACGGACTCGACGACATCGCGCTGACACTGCGGAAGGCCGATCTGATCCGGGCTTTTGAGTCCGAGCATTTGGCGCGCCACCCCTGGCTGGAGGGCCGCCCGGTGGCGTAGTTGCCTGTATGGCCAGGGGCCGTGTGCGTTCGTGACGCGCAACGGAGGGCTCTCCTGGCAATGCCGCGCGGCACCGAGAGGTGCCGCGTATCGTGAAGGATGCGCCGGGGCCGCGAATGCGGCCTTGGCCTTTTAGTGAATGTGTTGTTGCTTGAATGCAACGTTCTGGAAAAGTACATGACGCACAAGATCGCTGTTTTGCCGGGCGACGGCATTGGCACTGAAATCACCGAGCAGGCTGTCCGCGTATTGACCGCGCTGGGCCTGGATCTCGAGCTGGAAAGCGCGCCGGTCGGTGGCGCGGCCTACGATGCCGCGGGGCATCCGTTGCCGCCCGCGACCCTCGAATTGGCGAAACGTTCCGACGCCGTGCTGTTCGGCGCGGTGGGGGACTGGAAGTACGATCACCTGGCCCGCGAACTCCGGCCCGAGCAAGCCATTCTCGGCCTGCGCAAGGCGCTGGGCCTGTTCGCCAACCTGCGGCCGGCCATTCTGTATCCGGAGCTCGCCAACGCGTCTTCGCTGCGCCCGGAAGTGGTGTCGGGGCTCGATATTCTCATCGTGCGCGAGCTCACCGGCGACATTTATTTCGGCCAGCCGCGCGGTGTGCGCAAGGCACCGGAAGGGCCGTTCGCCGGTGAACTGCAGGGTTTCGACACCATGCACTACGCCGAATCGGAAGTGCGGCGCATCGCCCACGTGGGTTTCCAGGCCGCCAGCAAGCGTCGCGGCAAGCTTTGCAGCGTGGACAAATCCAATGTGCTGGAGACCTCGCAGTTCTGGCGCGACATCGTCATCGACGTCAGCCAGGAATATCCGGATGTCGAGCTCTCGCACATGTATGTCGACAACGCCGCCATGCAACTGGTGCGGGCGCCCAAGGAATTCGACGTCATCGTGACGGGTAACCTGTTTGGCGACATTCTGTCTGACGAGGCCGCCATGCTCACCGGTTCCATCGGCATGCTGCCCTCGGCCTCGCTCAACGCGTCGAACCAAGGGTTGTATGAACCCAGCCACGGGTCGGCACCTGACATCGCGGGCAAGAACGTCGCCAACCCCTTGGCCACGATTCTGTCGGCCGCCATGTTGCTGCGTTATTCCCTGAATGCGGGGGCCGTGGCCGAGCGTATCGAACAGGCGGTGCGGGCGGTTCTGCGGCAAGGGTTGCGCACCGCCGACATTTTCGAAGAGGGCACGACCCGGGTGTCCACCTCGCAAATGGGGGATGCGGTTCTCCACGCATTAAAATAGGGGTCTCGGGCTGGCCGGACGTTGTCCGGCGGGCGGTTCAAGGCGGTTTTGACCGACAATATTCGTAGTTCTGACTTCAAGCGATTCGACATGACTCAAGCAGTGGGTTTGGTCGGCTGGCGTGGCATGGTGGGTTCGGTCCTCATGCAGCGCATGCGCGACGAAAATGATTTTTCCCTATTCGAACCTGTTTTCTTCTCCACCAGCAATGCGGGTGGGGCGGCGCCCGACTGGGCCAAGGGCGCGGCGCCCTTGCAGGACGCGCATGACATCGCGGCGCTCAAGAAACTGCCCATCATCGTCACGGCCCAAGGGGGTGATTACACCACCGCCGTGTATTCCAAACTGCGCGCGGCGGGCTGGGACGGAATCTGGATTGACGCGGCCAGCACGCTGCGCATGGCCGATGATGCCATCATTGTGCTCGACCCCGTGAACCGGCCCGTCATCGATACGGCCATCGGACGCGGTGTCAGGAATTTCATCGGCGGCAATTGCACCGTCAGTTGCATGCTGATGGGGTTGGCTGGGCTGTTCAACAATGATCTGGTCGAATGGATGACCAGCATGACGTACCAGGCGGCTTCTGGTGGCGGCGCGCAGCACATGCGCGAACTGCTGGTCCAGTTCGGGTTGCTCAACAATGCAGTCGGCGGCCTGCTCGACGATCCGGCTTCGGCCATTCTCGCCATAGACCGGGGTGTGCTGGCACGCCAGCAAGCCGCCGACCTGCCTTGTGACCAGTTCGGCGTCCCGCTGGCCGGCAGCCTGATTCCCTGGATCGACAAAGACCTGGGCAACGGCGTTTCGCGCGAAGAATGGAAGGCCGAGGCCGAGACCAACAAGATTCTCGGGCGCGGCCCGGCGTTCGGGACGGCGCCGACGCCCATCGATGGCCTGTGTGTGCGCATCGGCGCCATGCGCTGCCACAGCCAGGCGCTCACCATCAAGCTGAAGAAAGACGTGGGGCTCGACGAAATCTCCGACATGCTGCGCGAAGGTTCCCGCTGGGCGCGCATCGTGCCGAACGAACGCGAAGTCACCATGCGCGAACTCACCCCCGTGGCTGTCACGGGCACGCTGGACATCCCGGTCGGACGACTGCGGAAAATGTCCATGGGTTCCGATTACCTTAGTGCTTTCACCGTTGGCGACCAGCTGCTGTGGGGCGCCGCCGAGCCATTGCGCCGTATGCTGCGCATCATTCTGGGCGAACTCTGACATGATCCCGCCGCGCCGTCGCACGCCAGTCCTTCGAATTGGAGCCGGGGCGCAAGCCCTGGCCGCGGCGGTTGCGGCCGCTCTCCTGATGTCCGCTCCGGCCTGTGCCGCCAGGCTGGGCCATTCGCGCATTGTGTCGGCGCCGGGGCAGCCCTTGAAGATCGATGTGCCGCTGGTCGGGCTGGATGCCGTCGAGCAGGCAACCCTGAGGGTCTGGCTGGCCGAACCCGACGCATGGAGGCAGGCGGGCCTGAATCCGCCCGTCAGCCTCGACAGCATGCATGTGCGCGTCACCTATGGCTCGGGGCGAAGGTCCCGACTTATCGAGATCTCGTCGAACCAGATATTCGACGGCTCGGTTGCCGATTTGTTGTTGGGGGTGAGCTCGGCCGAGGGCGAGCAGCGGTACCAGATCAGTATCTTGTCCGACGCGCGTGGCGCCGGTGCGCCGGTGCTGGCCGCTGGCCCTCGCCTGGGCAGCCAGACGCATGGCGTCACGACTCATCATGCCCAGGCCATCCGGGTCCGGCGCGGCGACACGATGTTCGCTATCGCGCGCCGTCACGCCGTGCCTGGCGTGACGGTTTATCAAATGATGATCGCGTTGCAACGGGCCAATCCTCGGGCGTTCATTCGTCACAATCTCAACCTGGTGAAAGCCGGCGCCGCGCTGGCCATGCCCGACAGGGCGGCGCTGACAGCCGTGTCCGACCGCGAAGCGCGGCGCCTGTTCATGCAGCAGGTGCGGGAGTTCAATGCCTATCGTCAGCGGCTGGCCGGTGAATCGACGCCTCCGGTTGTGGGGGCGTCGGCGGCGGCGGGTCGGGTCTCCCAGGAAGCCCAGGCGCCCAAACCCGCCCCGGTGACACCGCAGGACCGCGTGGTCCTGTCCAGTGGCGCGTCAAGCACTGATCGCGCCGCCGACCAGAAAGCCTCCACAGGCAAGGCCGTGGCGGATTCCCGTCAGCGCATCACCGAGCTCGAACAAAACATTCATCATCTCAATCAGGCGCTTCAAGGTAGCGGGTCGGGGGCTTCTGGGGCGGGCACAGCCGCGACCGCAAACGGTTCCGCGCCTTCGTCCGCCTCGAACGCGTCGGGGGCGGGTACGGGTGGCGGATCGTCCGCGGGGGGTGTCACGGCGCCGATGCTGGCGAATGCCGCGCGTGGCACGGCATCGTCATCGGGTGCGGCGGGATCATCGGATTCGACGGGTCATGGTGCTTCGAACGCGGATGTGGGGACGGTGACTTCCGCCGGCGTGGTTGGCGGCTCGGCCGCCTCAGGCGGTCAGGGCACGCCACAAACGGCGACGACAAAGATGGCGGCGGCAGGGCATCCGGAAGGCGCCGGTGGCGTCGCACCCTCCCATTCTGGAAATGCGGCGGTCGCCCAATCCGCCACGCAAGCGGGGCACACGACTATCGCCCAATCCTCCGCCGCCGAGGCGGGCGGGTCAGTGTCTGGCTCAACAGAAGGGATCATGGCGGGCTCGAGTGGTTCCGCCGCTTCCCACGGCACGGCAGGAACGGCGGACGTCAACGCATCGGGTGCGTCGGGCGGGGGCACGGGTTCACAGGCTGGCGAAGTCCCGGGCAAGACAAACCCAGCCGGCAAAGCGGCTGCTTCGGGCGCCTCTGGCGCTGTCACTGCGGGCAACAGCACCTCTTCATCCGAAGCTTCCTCAGCCCCGTCAGCCCCGTCAGCGCCCAACGAGGCGAGTACGGGTGGGGCTTCCAACACGCATGCCGCCGGCGCGGGAGAATCGGCGGCTTCAAACAAATCGGGCAAGAACGTGAGCTGGATTCAGGAACACATGTTGGGCGTCGTGACGGCGCTGCTGGCCTTGATCGTACTGATCATCGCCTGGGTATTGCGACGCATCAACACCGTGCGGGACGATGGCGGCAACGGACCGCGGATCACCGAGGCCATGGTTCAAGAGAAGCTCGACCAGATCAACCTCGATCTGCGCCAATCGTCTGGCGACGGGCCCGCTCCAGCGAAAGATTGACACGTCATGCCACGCATGGCCCTGGGGGTGGAGTACGACGGTTCGGCGTGGAACGGCTGGCAATCGCAACCCCACAGTCGCACGGTCCAGGACGTACTGGATGACGCGCTGTCCCGCTTCCTCGATGAACCCGTGACGACGGTCTGTGCCGGCCGCACCGACACTGGCGTGCACGCCCTGGGTCAGGTCGCGCATGTCGATGCCTCGGCATCCAGGCGGCTCGAATCCTGGGTGCGGGGCACCAATGCCCTGCTTCCGCCCAGCATCGCGGTGCGGTGGGCGCAGCCGGTGCCCGACACCTTTCATGCGCGCTTCTCGGCGGTGTCGCGCACATACATCTATGTGGTGCGCAATGCCAGGGTGCGGTCTCCCCTGTTGCATGCGCGGGTGGGTTGGGTCCACCAACCGCTGGATCTCGCGCATATGCGCGCGGCCGCCAGCCCCCTGGCCGGCGAGCACGATTTCTCGGCGTTTCGTTCCTCACAATGCCAGGCACATTCCCCGGTCCGGAACCTGCGGCGACTCGATATCGCCCAGCGCGACGAGTTCTTCTTTTTCCGTTTCACCGCGAACGGGTTTCTTCATCACATGGTGCGTAATCTGGTCGGGGCCTTGCTGTATGTGGGGCAGGGCAGGGAAGCACCGGATTGGGTGCGTTTGTTGCTACAGGGGCGCGACAGACGCCTGGCCGCGCCGACGTTCTCGGCTGCGGGCCTGTACTTCATGGGGGTGGAGTATCCGTCTGGATTCGAGCTTGCCTCCCTGGACGCGGCCCGTGACGAGCCGGGCTTGCCTGGCGGGCGCCCTCCCTGGGACGTCGCCTGTTTCGATATACTTGACTGACATTCCCATTGATTCCCTGAACGGTGTTTCCATGACGATTTCACGCACGCGCGTCAAGATTTGCGGCATGACGCGCGCCAACGACGTGCGAACAGCTGTTGATTGTGGCGCTGACGCCATTGGCCTAGTGTTCTATCCCAAGAGCGGCCGTGTGGTGTCCGTGGAACAGGCCCGGGCCCTGCGCCAAACGGTGCCCGCTTTCGTCAGCGCCGTCGCCTTGTTCGTGGATCCGACCGTCGAAGAGGTGAATCGTGTCATCGATCAGGTGCGCCCCGACCTTCTGCAATT
>DASTNK010000148.1:0-12215 GCA_035720945.1 Burkholderiaceae bacterium | reverse complement strand
GTGCCGTTCGAGGTTCGCGTGTTGTATCGGGATGCCCGCCTGGTCGTCGTGGACAAGCCCCACTTCCTGGCCAGTGTGCCCAGCGGCCGTTATCTGAGGGAAACGGCGCTGGTGCGTCTCCGTCGTGATCTGGATCTTCCCACTCTCAGCCCGTTGCATCGGCTGGATCGCGAGACGGCGGGGGTCATGCTGTTCTGCGTGGACCCGGCCTGCCGAGGCGCATACCAGGCGTTGTTCCAGGCACGACAAGTGGACAAGGTCTATGAGGCGGTGGCGCCTGTCGTCGACGGTTTGACGTTTCCGCTCGTGCGGCGCAGCCGCCTGCGGGCGTGCACGGGCCGTTTCACGATGGAAGAAGTCGAAGGCGCCCCGAATAGCGAGACGCATATTCAGTTGACGGCGCGCTGCGCGGGTGGTCTCGGTCTATACCGCTTGCGCCCCGCCACGGGCCGCAAGCATCAGTTGCGCGCTCACATGAGCGCGCTGGGTATGCCCATTCTTCACGACACGCTTTATCCGGAGACGCATCGCCCGGCGGTCGAGAATTACGAACGGCCGTTGCAGCTACTGGCTCGCGCGATCCGGTTCCGGGATCCTTTCTCGGGTCGGGTTCGGTGCTTCCAGAGTGAGCGATGGCTGGATGCCGACGCCTCCCGCCAGGGGGATGGGTGTTAGTGCCTGTTCACACGCGAGACCGCCCGGCTCCGGCGGGTCGATGGGAAACCGGCCCGGGTTTCCGTGCATGAGGCATAATCCGGCGGAGTGAGCAGAGGAACGGGGACAAGGTCGACCATGGATCGCAAGGATCTGGAAATACTGAAAGTTTTGCAAGAGGACGCCACCGTGTCGCTGGCCGAGCTGGCCGAAGCGGTGAATCTGTCGTCGACGCCATGCTGGCGCCGGGTACAGAAGCTGCGCGAAGAGGGGGTGATACGCCGGCAAGTGGTGCTGTGCGACCCCGGCAAACTCAACGTGGGCTTGTCGACGTTCGTGCTGGTGCGCACCAGCCACCACGATGACGCATGGATGCGGCGTTTCGTCGAAGCGGCGAACGGTATTCCAGAGATCGTCGAGATCTATCGCATGAGCGGCGACATCGATTACCTGCTGAAGATCGTCGTGCCCGACATGGCGGGCTACGACGGGGTATACAAGCGCTTGATCGCCGCCGTGGAATTGCTGGACGTCAGCGCCACCTTCGCCATGGAAGTCATCAAGTCGTCGACAGCGCTGCCGCTGGATTACGCGCTGCGCGATTGATGGTCGTCCACAGTATCCTGTTCGGCGCGCCGCCCGCCAAAGGGGCGCGGTGTGCCGGACAGGATCGGGGACGGGCGGGTCGATGCGGATGCCTGAGCTGAATCAGGGATACAACCCGCGCACCTCACGTGCCTCCAGGATGCGGGTGCAGGCCACGATGAACGCGGCGGTGCGCAGCGACACGTTGTGCTCCTTTGCCACGGCCGAGGTCGCGGCATAGGCCGCCTTCATCATGGCTTCGAGCCGGTGGTTGATCTCGACTTCAGTCCAGTAGAAGCTGGAGAAGTCCTGCACCCACTCGAAATAACTGACCGTTACGCCGCCAGCGTTGGCCACCACGTCGGGCACGATGACAGTGCCCTTGGCGCTGAGAATGTCATCGGCTTCGGGGGTGGTGGGGCCGTTGGCGCCTTCGATCACGATGCGGGCGCGGATGGAGTCGGCGTTGTGCTTGTTGAGTTGGCCTTCCAGGGCGGCGGGGATCAGAAATTCGGTTTCCAGCGCCCAGAATTCGGTGGCGGTGATGTTGTCGGCATCAACCGCGCCGGCCACACCGCCGTTCTTCTCGACATGTTCGAGTAGTGTGAGAACGTTGAGCCCCTTGGCGTTGTGCACGCAACCCGTGTGGTCCTGCACCGCGATCACTTTGGCACCGGCTTCGTAGAACAGGCGCGCCGCCGTGCCGCCCACATTGCCGAAACCCTGCACGACCACTCGTGCGCCTTTGATTTTGATGCCGGCGTCGTTGGCGGCTTCGCACCCCACGACGAACACGCCGCGGCCGGTGGCCTCGACGCGTCCCAGGCTACCGCCCAGAGACACCGGCTTGCCTGTGACCACACCCGTTGTGGTGGCGCCTTCGTTCATGGAGTACGTGTCCATCATCCAGGCCATGGTCTGGGCATTGGTGTTCACGTCGGGGGCGGGGATGTCCTTGTTGGGGCCGATGATGGCACCGATTTCACTGGTGTAGCGGCGCGTGATGCGTTCGAGTTCGGCGCGGGAGTAATTGTGCGGGTCGATGCGGACGCCGCCTTTGGCGCCGCCGAACGGCAGGTTGATGGCGGCCGATTTCACAGACATCCAGGCGGACAGCGCCATGACTTCGGATAGTGTGACGTCTTGATGGAAGCGCACTCCGCCCTTGCCGGGACCGCGGCTGGTGTTGTGCTGGACACGATAGCCTTCGAAGTGCGCGATGGTGCCGTTGTCGAGCTCGACGGGTACATCCACAATGAGCGCGCGTTTGGGCCGCTTGAGGGTCTCGACCCATTTGCCCAGCCTGCCCAGGTACGGCGTGACGCGATCGACTTGTTCGAGATAGGTACCCCATGGGCCCAATTGCCGGGGGTTCAGATAGGAAGGAAGCGTGTGCGCACGGTGTTCTGACATGGTGACGTAACCTTGAGCGTTGAGAGAGGAATCGTTGCGGAAGCCCAGGGAATGGGGCTTTCGGGAGTGCCTAGCTTACTATGTCCCTAATTTATTTCAATGAAATTAAATTAGGGACGCATTATACGGCAGTGGATGCCGTTGGCGCATCCACAACATTTTGCCGTGTTAATACTGAAAGACGCTGTCCGCGAACTTGTGGGGCGCGACACCGGCGTTCCGCTGTCTATTCTGCGCGCCGTGCGGCGCGGGCCGCGACCGGAATGATCCCGATGGTGTTCCCGGCCACAGTCCTCTATGCTTTATGATTGCGCCTGTCGGCGGTTGTTCCCGTCGCCATCATCGAGTTGGATCAGGCACATACCCATGGGTTCCCGGATTTCCACAGCGCGCGGGGCTGGCACGTGGTGGCGGCTCGGCGCCCCGGCGGTGTTTCTATTGTTCTGGTCGTCCGGGTTCGCCATTGGCAAGGTCGGGTTGCAGTACGCGCCGCCACTGATCCTTCTGTCGGTGCGCTATGCCTGCGTGGTGGTGATCCTGCTGCCCCTGCAGTGGATCTTCCGCACACGACTGCCGCGCACCGCCCGCCAATGGTTCGACCTGTGTGTGGTCGGTTTCCTGATTCAGTTCGTGTATTTCAGTATGTCGTACATGGGCATGAAAGCAGGACTGTCCGCGGGCGGTATCGCGCTCATTGTGTCCATGGAGCCCATACTGGTGGGCATCGTGTCGCCCGCGACGGTGGGGGAAAGGGTGCCATGGATGCAATGGCTGGGTCTGGCGTTGGGCCTGGCTGGCGCCGTGCTTGTCATCGCAGCCAAGTCACGGGTCGAACTGGCCTCGCCCCTGGGTGTGGGGCTGGCGGTCTGCGCGCTGATCGGCATGACCGCCGGCGTCCTTTACGAAAAGCGCTATAGCCAACAGGTTCACCCGATTGGTGCCAATCTGGCGCAGTGTACCGTGGGCTTGGTGTTCTGCCTGCCTTTGGCGCTGGCGACCGAGACGACCCACATCGATTGGACCTGGCAGTTCTCCGGCGCACTCGCGTATCTGGTCGTGTGCAACTCGCTGATTTCCATTTCATTGCTGCTGGCCATGGTGCGGCGTCAGCAGGCCGCGCGGGTGTCGGCGTTGTTCTTTCTCGTGCCTCCCGGCGCCGCCTTGATGGGGATGCTGCTGCTGGGCGAGAGCATGCCGTTCGCGGCATGGGTGGGCATGGCGATCGCTGCGGCGGGTGTCTGGATCGCGAACCGGACGTGACACCGCGGCGTCCACCTTATGGCTGACAGCCATAAACACTTAACGATTAAATCGTTCCCAAGCCGCTCCGCGCCCGGCAGACTGTGTCCTGGCGTCCTGTCGGGCAACGCGTGAGCCAGTTCGACATAACGCCGGTTGACCAATCAACAGGCGCCGCGATGAACGTTTCCGAGTCCTTTTCTTCCGTTACCGATTCCGCCGTGCGGCGGCTATGGGTCGGCTTGCTCGAGCGTTTGGCCGGGATATCGGCCCGCCACCCCGATGCGGCCTTTGCGTCGTCGCTGGGAGCGGAAGACATGCTGTTGTCGCACGCCATTTTCCATCTGGGGTTGCCGATCCACGTGGTCACGTTGGACACCGGTCGGCTGCACCCCGAAACATTGGCAATGATCGAGACCGTACGGGAACGCTACGGCGTGGCGCTGGACGTGCTGCGGCCCGACTCTGTGCGGGTGTCGGAGCACGTCACGCGCCATGGCACACACGCCTTCTATGAAAGCCTGGCCTTGCGCAAGGAATGCTGTCATATCCGCAAGGTGGAGCCCCTGGCGCGCGCGCTGCGGGGACGCTCGGCGTGGCTCACGGGGCAGCGCCAGGGGCAGGGCGCCACCCGCGCGCAGCTGGTAGAGGGTGAGTTCGACCCTGTGTTCGGGCTGTTCAAGTACAACCCACTGTTCGATTGGACGGGGGAACAGGTATGGACGGCTTTGCGTGCGCTGGACGTTCCCTACAACCCGTTGCACGACCAAGGGTATCCGTCGATAGGCTGCGAGCCGTGTACGCGCGCCGTGCGGACGGACGAGGACGAACGCGCGGGGCGCTGGTGGTGGGAGCAGTCCTCCTCCCGTGAGTGCGGGCTCCACGCGGGGAATCTACAAATGAAGAACACGAGAGGTTGAAATGGGTGCACCCACACCAAGAACACATCTGGACTGGCTCGAATCCGAAGCCATCTACATATTGCGGGAAGTCGCGGCCGAGTGCGAACGCCCGGTGCTGTTGTTTTCCGGTGGCAAGGATTCGGTCGTACTGCTGCGCCTGGCGGAAAAGGCCTTCCGTCCCGCGCGCTTTCCGTTTCCGCTGCTGCATGTCGATACTGGCCACAACTTCGACGAAGTGATCGCATTCCGCGACGCGCATGTCGCCCGCATCGGCGAGCGACTGATCGTGCGCCAGGTCGACGACTCGATCGCGCGCGGCACGGTGGTCCTGCGCCGCGAGAACGATTCACGCAACGCCGCGCAGGCCACCACGCTGCTCGAGGCAATCGAGGAGTTCGGTTTCGATGCCTGCATAGGCGGGGCGCGGCGTGATGAGGAAAAGGCCCGGGCCAAGGAACGTGTGTTCTCGTTCCGCAACGAGTTCGGGCAGTGGGACCCGAAGGCTCAGCGCCCGGAGTTGTGGAATCTGTTCAACACCCGTGTGCACAAGGGCGAGAACATGCGGGTCTTCCCCATCTCGAACTGGACCGAGCTGGACGTCTGGCAGTACATCACGCGGGAACGGCTGGCATTACCCCCTCTCTATTACGCGCATCAGCGCGAGGTGGTGCGTCGCAACGGCCTGCTCGTCCCGGTCACGCCTCTGACGCCGGTGCGGGACGGGGAAACGGCTGAAACGCTGAGCGTGCGGTTTCGCACGGTCGGAGACGTGTCATGCACCTGTCCGGTGGCGTCCACGGCCGACACCCCCGAAGCGATCATCGCTGAAACGGTGGTGTCCACCATGACCGAGCGCGGTGCCACACGCATGGATGACCAGACTTCCGAGGCCTCGATGGAGCGCCGCAAGAAACAGGGGTACTTCTGATGAACGCAGTCAATGAATCCTGGAGCAGTGTGGCGGACGAAGGCGTGTTGCGCTTCATCACGGCCGGCTCGGTGGATGACGGAAAATCCACGCTGATCGGCCGCCTGTTGGTTGACAGCAAAGGCGTGTTCGCCGACCAGATATCGGCCATTTCCCGTTCCCGGTACAAACGGGTGCACGACAGCGAAGCCCTGGATCTGGCGCTGCTCACCGACGGCCTGGAGGCGGAGCGCGAGCAGGGCATCACCATCGATGTGGCGTATCGGTATTTCGCCACGCCGAAGCGCAAATTCATTGTCGCGGATGCGCCGGGCCACGAACAGTACACCCGCAACATGGTGACGGGCGCGTCGACCGCGCAAGCCGCGATCATCCTGATCGACGCGAGCCGGGTCGTCGATGGCGAGCTGCTGGCGCAGACCAAACGGCATACCGCGTTGGCGGCGCTGCTGGGCATCCAGCACATTGTCGTGGCGGTGAACAAGATGGATCTGGTCGGGTGGAATCCGGAGCTCTTCGAACAGATCCATGTCGCCTATCGGGATCTGGCGGCCAGGCTGGACATTCCGCACTTTCATATCGTCCCCCTGTCGGCACTCAATGGCGACAACGTGGTCGAGCCATCGGCCAATACGCCTTGGTATGACGGTCCCCCGCTGCTGTCGCTGCTGGAGTCCCTGGCTGTCCAGGATTTCAATCCCAGGCCGCCGCGGTTCTTCGTGCAATGGGTAGTGCGTGATGGGCCTCGAGGGTTCCGGGGCTACGCGGGTCAATTGTCCGGCGGTTCGCTGGCGGTGGGCGATACGGTGAGGATATTGCCTTCGGGCGTGGCGGCCGTGATCGATCGCTTGGTGCGGTTCGACCAGGACCTGAGCGTCGCGCAGGCCGGCGATACGGTGACACTGGTGCTCGATCGGGACGTCGACGTCTCGCGCGGCGACCTGGTGGTGGCCTTGGAGGACACGGTGCGCACCGGACGCGAGTTCGAGGCCGACCTGTGCTGGCTCGATCAGCGGGCGCTGAGCCTGCAACGATCGTATCTCCTGAAGCAGGGCACCCGCCTGACGCAGGCCCGTGTCCGCGCGGTGCATACCCGGCGCGACATCCATGAGCTGCGGCACGTGCAGGCGGGCGGCGCACTGGATATGAACGACATCGGTCGGGTGACCATCCAGGCCCGCGATAGCCTGGCGCTGGATGCGTACGAAGACAGCCCGGCCACGGGGGCGTTCATCCTGATCGACGAGGCCACGCACCAGACCGCCGCGGCCGGGATGATTCGTCAAGGGGGTTCTGACCAGGTCTAGCGGAAAGCGAGTGCGGTGTCTGGTTTCGAGGACTACTAAGGACTCCCGTGCGGAACGGGCCGCACCGGGGGTTGGACTACCTGTGTGGGCGGGGTCCGGCGCGCGAAACGGTTCTTGTTGTATGGTAGAGGCGTCATTCCTCTTTCGTGCCACAACCGAGTTTCATGTCAGCCCCCGATACCCCTGATTCCGGCGTTCCCTCCCCGTCCCCGACCTCCATGGCATCCCGGCTCGATGCGATACGCGATCGCATGGCCCGGGCGTGTGCCCGAGCGGGCCGCCCTGCATCCGATGTCATCCTGCTGCCCGTCAGCAAGACCTTCGGCGTGGACGCGGTGCGCGAGGCGCAAGCGCTGGGGCTGCATAGATTCGGTGAGAACAAGACGCAGGAGATCGCGCAAAAGGCCCCCGTGGTGGTCGACCCCACCCCTGAATGGGTGATGATCGGCCATCTGCAGACGAACAAGGCCAAGGACGCCGCGCGCCTGGTCGCTGAGGTGCAGTCGCTTGATCGCCTGGACCTGGCCCGGGCGCTGGATCGGCGCCTTCAGCACGAGGGCCGCGCCATCGATGTGCTGATTCAGGTCAAGACCTCGCCGGAACCCTCGAAATTCGGGCTGGCGCCGGAGGAATTGCCGGGGTTTCTCAAACAACTCGGGCATTTCGATACGCTGCGCGTCAAGGGGTTGATGACCATGGCCGTCAACGCCAACGAGGAACAGCCTGTCCGGGCGTGTTTTCGCATGCTGCGCGGCTGGCGCGACCGCCTGCGCGACAATGGCGCCGAAGGCCTGGCGCGTTTATCCATGGGCATGAGCGGGGATTTCGAACTGGCCATCGAGGAAGGGTCGACCGAGGTGCGCATCGGGTCGGCGCTTTTCGGGCAACGTGTCTACCATTGAGGCATGCAGGCGTATCGCCTGGCGGGCGGGCTTGTGCTTTCCGCCCCCCGGGATGCGCGCCACAGCCTCATGCGTGGCGCCGCACCTCTTCGAGTCGACGACGATAGGCCGCCGCGATGCGCACGAAAGCGTTCCGTAGCTCAGGCGTGCCGGCCTGGAAGACCACAGGCCTGCGCCCAGCGGTGAAGCACACCAATCGCTTCGAGGTGGGCAGCGAAACGAACCGGGCGAACTGGATGTCCGTCCAGGCGATGCGGCGCAGCGTGAACCAGGATTGCTCAATACCGTCCGCGGTGATGCGGGTTTCCGAGAACAGCATGAAGCGTGCGGCCACGACCAGCGCCAGAAACACGAGAATGACGAAACCCGCATGCAGCGGGCTGAACTGCCGGCCTTCCGGACTGCCCGCGACACGGATGATCTGGGCGCCGATCAGGATCAGGGCGATCCACACAACCACCTTGACCCAGGTGGGCCACGCCATGCCGCGCAGCGGCAACGGCCCGATCTCGCTGATCAGGGCGGCGTGCTCCTCGGGTGTGAGCCGGGTGTCCGGCGGTGTCATGCATTGGCCTTGCGCGCGGCCAGGGCGTTGCCCGCCCGGCTGACCGCCTTGCGGCCCAGGTGCCCCGATATCCATTGGCCGATGTCCACCACGGCGTCGAGATCGATGCCGGTGCCGATTCCCAGTCCGTGCATGAGGTAGAGCACGTCTTCCGTGGCCACGTTGCCGGTGGCGCCTTTCGCGTAGGGGCATCCGCCCAGGCCAGCCACCGAGGCGTGGAAGATCGTGACGCCGGCTTCAAGCGCCGCCAGGATGTTCGCCAACGCCTGGCCATAGGTGTCATGGAAATGTCCGGACACGCCTTTCAGGTCGATGACCTCCCCCACCGCATGGAAAACGTCGCTCACGCGGCCGGGTGTGCCGGTGCCTATGGTGTCGGCCACGTCGATTTCGTCGCAGCCCAGCGCCTGCATGCGTTGGACGACGTCCACCACCGCCGACACAGGTGTCGGGCCCTGGTAGGGGCAGTCCAGCGCGCAGCTGATGCTGCCGCGCAGACGCAGCCCGGCGCGTTTCGCGGCCTCCGCCACGGGTTCGAAGCGCGCGATGGATTCCGCGATCGAGCAGTTGATGTTGCGCTGGGAGAATGCCTCGCTGGCGGCTCCGAAAATCACCACCTCGTCGACACCGGCCTGGACGGCATCGTGAAAGCCCCGCAGATTGGGCGTGAGCACCGAGTAGATGGTGCCGGGCCTGCGCGCGATCGCTGCCATGACGGCGGCGCCATCCGCCATTTGCGGCACCCATTTCGGCGACACGAACGATGCCGATTCGACGTTCTGGAAGCCGGCGTTCGACAAGCGGTCGACGAGTTCGATCTTGACCTCGGTGGGAACGAATTCCTTTTCGTTCTGCAACCCGTCGCGCGGGCCGACCTCGACGATCTTGACACTTTCTGGGAAACGCATGGTGTGTATCCTCGGTACGTGGTGTGCGGGCGCCATGTGGCGTTCATTCGTGGCGTTGGAAACGGCCGTCGTCGAGCCGGTCGACGCGCCCGGCCAGTTCAAGTTCGAGCAGGCTCTGGTTGATTTGTGGAATGCCGAGCCGGGTGCGGGCATGCACGACGTCGAGACTGATTGGATCGTGTCCCAGGGCTTCGAGCACGGCCGCTTGTTCGGCTGTGGTCGCTTCGGTCAGCATTTTAGCGTTTCCGGTCCGGGGGCCGGGGTCGGCTTGACGAGGCGGGAGGCGGGTGCGGGCCGCCAGCGCCACGGCGGGCGAGGAAGCCGGGCGCGCCTGGCCGAGTTCGTCGTGGATATCCTGGCCTGATTCGACCAGCTTGGCTCCCTGGCGTATCAGGGCATGGCATCCGTGGGACAAGGGCGAGTGGATGGAACCGGGGATCGCGAACACTTCACGGCCCGCCTCCGTGGCCAACCGGGCCGTGATGAGAGAGCCGCTTTGCCGGGCGGCTTCCACCACCAGCACCCCCCGGGCAAGGCCCGCGACGATGCGGTTGCGCTTGGGGAATTGGTGCGGCAGCGCGCGTGTGCCCAACGGAAGCTCGGAAACCAGGGCGCCGCTTTGTGCGATCCGATGCGCCAGGTCGTGATTCCGGGCCGGATAGATGATGTCTATGCCCGTGCCCATGACGGCGATCGTGCCGCCGCCGTCGGGGCCGGCGAGCAGCGCGCCGTCGTGCGCGGCGGCGTCTATGCCCAGGGCCAGGCCGCTGGCGATGCACCATCCGCGCTCAGCGAGATGGCGGGCGAACGCGCGGGCGTTGTCCTCGCCGCCGGGTGAGGCGTGACGGGCGCCAACAATGGAAATGATGGGGCGTGCGAGGCACTCGGGGTTCCCGTTCACGTAGAGCAGCGGCGGTGGATCGTAAGTGTCGAGCAGGGCGGCGGGGTAGTGGGCGTCCGCCAGTGTGAGCAGGTGATGATCAGGCTCCCCAAGCCAGACCCGGGTTTGTTCGATGGCCGCGACGATCTCTTCGCGAGGCGGAAGACTGAGTTGGCGAGCGAGATCGAGGGGCAGGCACTGCGCCAGCGCGCTGGCGGGCAGCGCGAAAATGTCGGGCGGCAGGCCGATGGCGCCCAGCAGGCGGCGCGCCAGAGCGGACCCCACGCCGGGTTCCAGCGAGAGGCGTATCCAGGCGTCGAGTTCCTGGTCGGACAGGTTGGAAGGCATAGGAATGCGAATTGACGAATTTCCTTAGTGTCGCATGGCGTGATGCGTTGCCGGTGCCCCCGGCGCGGAAAGGTCCCGCTTTCGCGGGCTTGGATTTCGCTGGCTTGAACCTGACCAACGGTCGTGGATGTTCTATGATAGAGGGTTGAAAGCACTCATTTTGGATGTGCCTTATTATGGCTTTGCTACCCATTCTTCAATATCCGGATCGGCGTCTGCATAAAGTCGCCAAGCCCGTTGCCCAGGTCGATGACCGCATCCGCACACTGGTGCGCGACATGGCGGAAACCATGTACGCCGCGCCCGGGGTGGGGCTGGCGGCGACCCAGGTCGACGTACACGAGCGTGTGGTCGTCATCGATGTCTCCGAGGACGGCAACGACCTGCATGTGCTGATCAACCCGGAAATCATCTGGAAAAGCGACGAGCAGCAGGTGTACGAAGAAGGTTGTCTGTCGGTGCCGGGTGTTTACGACGAGGTCGAGCGGTCCGCCCGCATTCGCGCGCGGGCGCAGGACGAACAGGGACAGATATACGAGTTCGACGCTGACGGCCTGCTGGCGGTTTGTGTCCAGCACGAGCTCGACCATCTCATGGGCAAGGTGTTCGTGGAATACCTGTCGGTGCTCAAGCAGAACCGGATCCGTGCCCGCCTGCGCAAGCAAGAGCGGGAAGCGCAGCGCGCCTAGGGCCCGGCTTGACGGGCCCATGCATTCAAATTCACCAAACAGCACTCCAAGGCACGCTTGATGCGCATCGTTTTCGCCGGCACCCCGGTGTTCGCACAGATTGCCCTTGAGGCCATTATCGCTGCGGGGTATGACGTTCCCCTGGTGTTGACACAACCCGACCGCCCGGCTGGGCGGGGATTGAAACTGTTGCCTTCTCCCGTCAAGCAGGCGGCCCAGGCCGCCGGCATTCCCGTGGCGCAGCCGCGCAGCCTGCGACTCGACGGTCGCTATCCCGATGACGCCACGGCGGCGCGCGAGGCGTTGCTGCGCGCGGAGCCTGACCTCATGGTGGTGGCGGCCTATGGCCTGATCTTGCCTTCCTGGACGTTGGGGCTGCCAGCGCATGGCTGCTTCAACATACATGCCAGCCTGTTGCCCCGCTGGCGCGGGGCGGCCCCCATCCAGCGAGCCATCGAGGCGGGTGACGCGCAGACGGGTATCACCATCATGCAGATGGACGAAGGGTTGGATACGGGCGATATGCTGGTGTCGGACCCCGTGCCGATCTCTGGCGACTCGACGGCGGCCAGCTTGCACGATGCGCTGGCCGAGCAGGGCGCGTGCAGCGTGTTGCAGGCCATTGCGGCGCTGCGGGGCGGCGCACTGGCCGCCACGCCCCAGCCCGATGAGGGTGTCACGTATGCCGCCAAACTGCTCAAATCCGAAGCGCCTCTGGATTTTTCCCAACCAGCTGTCGTACTGGAACGCCGCGTACGGGCATTCAACCCCGTGCCGGGTGCCACCATGACGCTGCCGGGCCTGGCCGACCCAGTGAAGGTCTGGATGGCGCAGGCGCTGGATGGCCCGGCCCGGCAAGCCCCCGGCGGCATTGAGTCAGTGTCGGCCCAGGGCG
>DASTNK010000147.1:0-5551 GCA_035720945.1 Burkholderiaceae bacterium | reverse complement strand
GGGTGCCGATGCTGTCGAAGTTCTGGAGTTCGCACGCCTGGCGGGTGGCGCCATCCAGGACAACCACGCGCTGACGGTGATGCTTACCGGTGGCACACACCCGGGTCGGCTGAGCGTCGTCGTGCGCAGCGACGCGCCCTCCCGCATCGCCGCCAGCCTGACCCGTGCCCAGGAATTCCATGTATTGGCGGCGGCCCACGAGGCGGGCGTCACCGTGCCGCGACCGTTGTGGTTGTGTGAGGACGAATCCGTGGCCGGACACGTCTTCTGTGTGATGGAGCGGGTCGCCGGTTCCGCGTCGCCGCGCCGGCTGTTGCGCGGTGCGCTGGGTGATGACCAGGCTCGGGCGCTGACTCGACGGCTCGGGGTGGAGCTTGCCCGGCTTCACCAGGTTCACCCTCCTCGGGCGGACTTGGGGTTCCTGCCTATCCCGTCCGGCAATCCGGCCCTTTGGCGCGTGGGGACCTATCGCGCGGCACTGGCTGACATTCCGCAGCCGCATCCGGTTCTGGAATGGGCGCTGGACTGGCTGCGTGACCATGCTCCCGTGCCAGGCAATCTGGCCCTGTGTCACTGCGACTTTCGCACCGGCAACTACATGGTCGACGATGGCCGCTTGACCGCCGTGCTGGACTGGGAATTCGCCACTTGGAGCGACCCGTACGAGGATCTGGGCTGGCTGTGCTGCAAAAGCTGGCGATTCGGTGCCAATGACCACGAAGTCGGCGGCCTTGGCGACAAAGCTGACCTGTTCGAGGGTTACGCCGGCCAGGCAGGGCACGAAGTCGATGCCGAACGCGTGCGCTACTGGGAAATCATGGGATTCGTGCGCTGGGCCGTGATCGCTCTGCAGCAGGCGCAACGCCACTTGTCAGGCGAACAGCTGTCGCTGGAGCTGGCGTTGACGGGGCGCATGGTGCCGGAGATGGAGTTCGACCTCTTGAGCCAGATCCGCGGGATGGAAGCGGCGCGCGGCGCAGACACGGATATGGCTTGCCGCACGGGTGCGGACGAAGGCTTCGGCAGCGGACACCCCCGCAGCCTTCCAGCGACCGCCACCACCAACTTGCCAAGCGGTGCCGACTTGCTGGATGTCGCCCGCGATGTTTTGCTGAACCAGCTGGCCTCACTGCTTCCTTCCGATAAAACCTACGAAGCCAAGATGGTGGCCCGCGCCATGGCAGTGGCCGCGCGCGAACTGAAACAGCGCGACGCCACCGACCAGGACGGCGAAGCGCGCATCGCGGCCTTCCTGCGCGAAGCCGATCTGGACGCCATCGATACCACACCTTCCGAGCATACGCTGGCCCGGCTCCTGCGCAATGGTGACATCCCGTCGAAACGCCGCGAGGCGCTGTCCGTATTGCTCATGGCGCTCACACGCGCGAAACTGGCGATCAACAACCCCCGATACCTTTCCTGACTACCCCAAACAGGAGCGATGGCCATGCCAGACAATAAATACCGAACCGGTCTCGACAAACAGGCGGCCAATTATTCGGCGTTGACGCCCTTGAGCTTCCTGAAACGATCGGCGTGGGTATTTCCTCACAAGACCGCCGTGGTGGACGACGACGGCGCACTGACCTACGAACGGCTTTACGAACGGTGCCGGCGCATGGCCAGCGCGTTGGTGTCGCTGGGCATCCGGCCCGCGGACACGGTGTCTGTCCTGAGTTTCAACAGTCACGAACTGCTCGAGAGCCATTATTCAGTGCCCATGGCGGGCGCTGTGCTGAATGCGCTCAACACGCGGCTGGACGCCGCTGCGCTGCGCTTCATCCTCCAGCATGGCGAGGCTCGCGCCCTCCTCTACGACACGGAATTCGAGCCCCTGGTCAAGGAGGTGGTTGGCGGCATGGATGCCCCACCCATCCTTGTCGCCATTGCGCGTGTCGCGCCCGCGTCGCCGGGTTTCGCGGCGCACGACTACGAAACCCTGCTTGCCTCGGGCGACCCGGATTTCGAATGGCGAAAGCCCGAAGACGAATGGGACGCGATCTCCCTGAACTACACCTCGGGCACCACGGGGGACCCCAAGGGCGTGGTCTACCACCATCGCGGCGCGTATCTGTCCGCCATGAGCAACGCCATGGCTTTCAACATGACCCCGGACACCGTCTACTTGTGGACGCTGCCCATGTTCCATTGCAACGGATGGTGCTATACCTGGGCTATCGCCGCTGTGGGCGGTACGCAGGTTTGCTTGCGCAAGGTGCAGTCCGACGCGGTGCTCGAACGTATACGCCAGTATCACGTCACGCATATGTGCGGTGCGCCCGTGGTGCTCAATCTGCTGGTTAATGACTACAGCAGACAAGGCGTTTCACTACCCGAAAAAGTCCAGTTCGCATTGGGCGGCGCGGCGCCACCCAGCGCTGTCATCGGCCGGGCGGGCAAAGTGGGCTTCGCCATCACCCACCTGTATGGCCTGACGGAAAGCTACGGACCGTCAACGGTGTGTGTCTGGCAGAACGACTGGGCCAACCTGGACAACGACAGCCTGGCCGCCAAGATGGCGCGTCAGGGCGTAGGCTTGTACGCGATAGACGATGTGCAGGTCCTGAAGGCGGACGACGACACTCCGGTGCCTGCGGACGGCAAGACGCTGGGCGAGATCGTGCATCGCGGCAACACCTTGATGAAAGGCTATCTGAAGAACCCGGCAAGCACGCAGCGCGCGTTCCACAACGGCTGGTTCCGCACAGGCGATCTGGCCGTCATGCATCCCGACGGCTACGTCGAGGTCAAGGATAGGGCCAAAGACATCATCATTTCGGGTGGCGAGAATATTTCCAGCAAGGAAGTCGAGGATGTGCTCTATCAGCACCCACAGATTTTCGAAGCCGCCGTGGTGGCACGGCCGGACGACCACTGGGGCGAAGTGCCCTGCGCATTCGTGTGCCTGAAGGAAGATGCACCAGAAATCACCGAGCAGGACATCCTGGACTTCTGCCGCGCCGGCATGGCGGCGTACAAGGTGCCGAAAAGCGTGGTGTTCGGTCCGCTGCCCAAGACGTCCACAGGTAAAATCCGCAAGAATATTCTGCGTGAGCAGGCGCGCGGTTGACCTGGGGATCCTCTGAACAAGTCGAGAGGCAGACCGAGAAACATCGAGTCCGCCACGCACCCCAAACACGCTCCAGGCCGGAGTGACCGAACCGAGACGCAGTATGCAGAAAGTGCACGTGATCTTCCGTAAAGATGATCTGGATCCAGCCCTGGCGCCAGGCAAGATAGCCGTGGTGCTGGACGTCATCTTCGCCACCAGCACCATCGTCACCGCCTTGCGGGAAGGCGCCCGGTCGGTCGTGCCGGCACGGGACGAGGCCCAGGCACGCGAGTTATCCCAAGGCTTTCCCCCAGGGGAATTCGTACTGGCGGGCGAATACCATGCCGACACCCTGCCCGGCTTTCATCCCTACAACCCACTGGCCATGCGGTCGTCCGTGCTCTCTGGAAAGGATCTCATCTACGCGACCACCAACGGCACAGTGGCCTTGCACGGGGCCATGGCCTGCAAACAGGTGTATGCAGGCTCGCTTCTGAATGCCAGCGCGCTGGCCGATCACCTGCTGGCGCATTACACAACGGAGACCCTGTTGTTGGTGTGCTCAGGCTCTCGCGGCACGTTTTCGCTGGAGGACTTCTACGGCGCCGGCTGCATCGTCAGCCGCCTGCTCGAACGGAGCGACCCAGGGCGCTTCGCATTGAGTGACTCGGCCATCGCCGCACTGCGGCTTTGCCGCGAAAATGACGCGCTGGACATCCTCATGGCGTCGAAGGTCGGGCGGCGCATGGCCGCGCGCGATATGGAAGATGACATCCGCTACGCGGCCACGTTGGATGCCTGCCCCATCGTGCCAGCGCTGATGGACGGCAAACTGGTCCGCGTCTGAGGCGGCACATATCCGCCAAGCGCCACGACGATCCCCGCCACCACAAGCGCGACCATGACATCGGACTTTGAAGCCTTCAAGGCACAGCTCAACCTGACCCGCGATGAGATCTACCGCGAGCTCTTCCGCGAAAACATTGGCCTGATCCGTATCAAGAAGGAAGACGTGGCGGTGCGCAACCTGGGGCGCATCATCGAATCCACGCTCAAGCTGGCAAGCGTCAAGGGCTTTCACGCGATGTCGTTGCGCGATTTGTGTGCCGACTCGGGCCTGAGCATCGGCGGCGTCTATGCCTACATCAAGAACAAGGACGATCTGACCCACCTGATCCAGAGCCACGGATTCATCCTCACGCGGCGAACGTTGCTCGCATGCACCGCCGGCATGGCGCCAGGCCCCGACAAACTGTTCGCAGCCGTCAGGGCGCACCTGTACTTGAGCGAAATGATGCCGGCCTGGTTCAGCTTTTCCTTCATGGAGGCCAAAAGCCTGCCGAAAAAAGAGAAGCTTGAAGCCGTGACCACCGAATTGGAGATCGAAGGAATTCTTTTCGGCATCATCCAGGAAGGCATCACGGCCGGGAAGTTCCGCCGTGTCGATGCGCGCCTGCTGGCGTCACTGACCAAGGCGATGATGCAGGACTGGTACCTGAAACGACGAAAACACCGCAACCAGGGAACCGATGTGACGCACTATGCGCGGTTCGTCTGGAGCGTGCTGGACTGTTACCTGCGGGATGCCACCGTAAAACGCTGACAGTGTGTTCCACGTGTCGGCGTGTCCAACGTCCCAGTGTGCGCTACATCCCGGTGTGTTCCGTGTTCTCGATGAAGTAATGCGGCATTGCCGGGCCCCACATATAGAGCGCGTCTTCCGGAGGGTAGTCTCCGCCAGGCCAAACCGATCCCGCCGGCACGTAGTCGATATCGGCCGAGTACTCCCAGAACGACCCCCAGGGGTCACGCACATAATGAAAGTAGTTCGACCCAAGCGTGTGCCGCGCCAGCCCCCAGCCTTCGCCGAAACCCGCCTCGCGCATCTGTTCCGCCCCACAACCGATCTGCTCGATGCCGGGCACATCCCACGCGCTGTGATGCCAGCCTTTGAAGGCATTCCGGACAAACGCCACCAGGTGGTGATCGCAGCCGTGGCGGGCGTGCATGAATGCGACGATGTCGCGCGAACGGTCTGACAGACGAAGCCCCAGGCCTTCCCCATAGAAACGCAGAGCGCGATCGAGGTCCGGTGTGAACATCAACACGTGGGACAACCTCGTGGGCGTGGTGCGGGGCCGATGAGCGCGGCCCAACACGCCGCGTTCGCCGGGCGCTGTGACCGCCATCGTTGCGACGCCCTTTCGCGCCGGGCTGGTCTTAGGCCCGACGCGCAGCTGCAGCAGGTTACCGTCTGGGTCATGAAACCAGAAACCATCGCCATCGACGTGCTCTTCGCTCTTGGAACGCGTGGCGCCACAAGCCTTCAACTGATTCAGAATGATTGGAAAATCGGTGTCATAGCAGTTGAAGCTGAGATAGGCCAGGCTCTTTGCGCCGGACGGCAGAATCCGCGCCCATCGGTGATCACTGCCTGTGGCGCGCAGTTCGATTTCGTCACCATCCCGTGATGCGCGCAACCCGAAGGCCGTGACGAAC
>DASTNK010000146.1:0-27715 GCA_035720945.1 Burkholderiaceae bacterium | reverse complement strand
GTCGGCCTTGTCGATTTCGTCGATCAGCACGACCGATGGCTCGGGGGCGTCGAAAGCCTGCCACAGCACGCCCTTGACGATGTAGTTGCCGATGTCGCGTACTTTCTCGTCACCCAGTTGCGAGTCGCGCAGGCGCGACACGGCGTCGTATTCGTACAGACCCTGGTGCGCCTTCGTGGTCGATTTGATGTGCCATTGGATCAATGGGCGCTCAAGCGCCCGCGCCACTTCCTCGGCCAGCATGGTCTTCCCCGTGCCGGGCTCGCCCTTGATGAGCAGCGGGCGTTGCAACGTCAGCGCCGCGTTGACGGCCAGTTTCAGGTCGTCGGTGGCGACATAGCGGTCGGTTCCGTTGAAACGTTCGACGGGAAGTGCAGAGGCTTGAGAGGGCATGGTCTCGTTCCGTTGTGTTGGCCCGCCATGCGGGCCGAAGGGCTGTTCTGTATAGGTTCGCTACAATTATCGTACAATCTCAACGGATCATCGATTCGACTCGTCATTGATAGACTTTTCATCTACCGCCAAACAAGAGCTAACATGAAGTTGCGAATATCCTTTAAGCGCGCGTTGTCCGCATTGGCCGTAGCGGCCTCCTGTGGGTTGGCAGGCCAGGCTGTCGCAGCCAGCGCCGCGCCGGTTGGAAATGCGAAAGCCGCATTGGGCAAGACGTCCATGTGCATCGGTTGCCATGGCATCGAGGGCTACAAGGCCAGCTTTCCAGAGGTCTACCATGTGCCGAAGATATCTGGTCAGAATGCAGAGTACATCATCGCCGCGCTCAAGGAATACGCCAGCGGCGCCCGCACTTTCCCGACGATGGAAGCCATTGCCAAGAGCCTGTCCCCGCAAGACATGGCTGACATAGCGGCTTACTACTCCAGTCTCAAGAAATAATCCGGGTGCCCAAATGAAAAAACTTCTCCTTGCTCTGGCGGGCGCCTCCCTGGTTGCTGCTGGGTCCGTGGCTCATGCGGGCGACATCGCGGCCGGCAAGCTCGCCTTCCAGACGCACGCCTGTGCATCGTGCCATGGCGCCGATGCCAAATCCCCCGTCAGCCCGGCCTACCCCATCCTGGCGGGCCAGCATGCCGACTATATCGCCCATGCGCTGCATGCGTACCAGCGTGGGCAGAAGGGCGCGCCGGCAACAGCCAACATCCGCAAGAATCCCATCATGGGCGGCATGGCCATGTCGTTGTCCAGCGCCGACATCTCCAATATCGCGGCCTGGATCTCCAGCCTGCCATCGCCCCTGTCCAACGCCAGGTAGGCGGCCGACTACCGCGCGCGAAAACAAACCGCCCCCGCCGTTATCGCACGGTGGGGGCGGTTTGTTTTTTTGGCGGACGTCATGCCTAGTGTTCTGTTTGACTAACAGGACACTAGTCGCGCGTGGCGCGCCGGCGGATCAGGTCCAGGTACGTATCGTTGTCGAATGGCCTGCCCAGGCGCTGTGCTTCCCATACCACTTCGCCCAGGCATTCCATGATTTCATGCGCCGCCTGGTGCGGGTCGCGCGTGGCCAGCAGGAGCCGGTGCGCCGCCACGATGCCGGGTGGTTGATCTATGGACAATTGTTCCGCGATCGCCAGATGCATGGACAGATGCAGGAAAGGGTTGGTGCGGCCTTGCTCGACCGGGTATTCGGCGGCCAGCGCATCGGGGCGTTCGAGATCGGCGTGATATTCCGGATGCTGTTCGACCCATTGCACCGCCATGGCCTCCAGGGGTGTGACGATGTTGGCGGCCCTGTGCTTTTGCCAGGCATCGATGAAGAACTGCCGGGCCTGGTCGCGTGACGGATTGAACATGGAAGAGCTCGAACTTTAAAAAAGCATTTTAACGATTGCGGGCCGGGTCCGTCCGAGTCTGCCGCTGTCAGGAATCCCATGAGCAGGTCACCGCACCGCATGTATCTGTGCGTTGGACGTGTCCGCCGCATGGTGAATCCCCGCGATAGCACCCGAATCAGCGCTATCTGGTTGCCTCGCTTCTGAATTTGACTGCTCGAACCAACCAAGTGGCACACTGGCGCCCGGGGAGGGGGTAGTGGCATTCAAGAGAGGACACCACCGTAAAAGCGTGCCGAAAGTACGCTACACTAGCACTCTTATATAAGACTTGCCGCTGTTGGGCCGTGTTCGTTGTATTGGGGGCGGGTTTGCGCCCATAATGGCGTCTCGTCGCCCGCTGGCGCGCTGTCCCGCGGTGTTTTGCGGGATAGCGCGCCAGGCGCGGCGCCACATTGTTTTTCATTCAGTTTTCATTTGCTCGGCCGCACAGGCGTGGCTGGGCGGGTTGCCGGCGCCATGCCTGGCGTGGTTTCACCTCATTCGATTTCCGGAGCAACAGGAGCACCCATGTCCTATCAGCATATCAAGGTTCCCTCGGCTGGCCAGAAGATCACGGTCAATGCCGATTTTTCGCTGAACGTCCCCAACGAGCCCATCCTGCCCTACATCGAAGGCGATGGCACCGGCGCGGACATCACGCCGGTGATGCTCAAAGTCGTGGATGCGGCTGTGGCCAAGGCCTATGGCGGCAAGCGAAAAATCCACTGGATGGAGGTTTTCGCCGGTGAAAAGTCCACCCGCGTCTATGGCCCCGACGTCTGGTTGCCCGAGGAAACCCTGGAAGCGGTCAAGGAATATGTCGTGTCCATTAAGGGGCCTCTGACCACGCCGGTGGGCGGTGGCATCCGGTCGCTCAACGTGGCGCTGCGCCAGCAACTCGACCTGTATGTCTGCCTGCGTCCGGTGCGCTACTTCAAGGGTGTACCGTCGCCCGTGCGCGAACCTGAAAAAACCAACATGGTCATCTTCCGTGAAAACTCGGAGGACATCTACGCCGGCATCGAGTTCGAAGCCGAAAGCGCCAACGCCAAGAAACTCATCGCGTTCTTGCAGAACGAGCTCGGCGTAAAGAAGATCCGTTTCCCGGAAACCTCGGGCATCGGCGTCAAGCCGGTCTCCAGCGAAGGCACCAAGCGCCTGGTGCGCAAGGCCATGCAGTACGCCATCGACAACGACCGCTCCTCGGTCACGCTGGTGCACAAGGGCAACATCATGAAGTTCACCGAAGGCGCGTTCCGCGACTGGGGCTATGAGCTGGCTCGTGAAGAATTCGGCGCGCAACCCATCGATGGGGGCCCGTGGTGCAAGTTCAAGAACCCCAAGACCGGTCGCGACATCACGGTCAAAGACGTCATCGCCGACGCCTTCCTGCAGCAAATCCTGCTGCGCCCGGCTGAATACGACGTTATCGCCACGCTCAACCTCAATGGCGACTACGTGTCCGATGCCCTGGCGGCCCAGGTTGGCGGCATCGGTATCGCTCCGGGTGCCAACTTGTCCGATTCCGTGGCCATGTTCGAAGCCACCCACGGCACGGCACCCAAGTACGCAGGCAAGGACTACGTCAACCCCGGTTCGGAAATCCTCTCGGCCGAGATGATGCTGCGCCACATGGGTTGGACCGAAGCCGCCGACCTCATCATTTCCAGCATGGAAAAGTCCATCCTGTCGAAGAAGGTCACGTACGACTTCGCGCGCCTGCTCGAAGGTGCCACCCAGGTGTCATGCTCGGGCTTTGGTCAAGTCATGATCGACAACATGTAAGTGTTTTTAGCCTGATCCTTTAAGGTCTGGAAAAGCCCCGTCTTCATAGGAAGGCGGGGTTTTTTGGTATCCGGTGGGGTATGGCTGAATTCGTGAGAGGTGGCTGCTGTCATTCGGACAGGATGCTGGTGTTTTGAGACACTTGCCCGCCTCACGCCGCGGCCTGCTCGAAGGCCTCGGGGCTGACGCCGCCCCTCACGCGAAGGGCGGCGGCTCGTCTTAGCTTACCTTGATGTCGATTCGGCGCGGCTGGGCATGCTCGGCCTTCGGAATACGCAGGCTCAGCACACCATGGTTGAGTTCGGCGGACACTTTGCCCGTATCGAGTTCCTTGGACAACGTGAAGACTCGCCGGAAGCGGGGCAGGCCGACCTCGATATAAGTCGCCTCCATGCTTTCCAACATGGGAATGCTCACTTCACCCTCAATCGTCAGCGTGCTGGACTCCACCTGCAGTTTGAGCCCGTCTTTAGGCACGCCCGGCAGATCAGCACGTAGCGTAATACCGGTGCTGTCTTCGATCACATCCACCGGAGGCATCAGGGCCTCATCGTTGCGCTGAGTCGTGTCGTTTCGCGTCGGCGCAACGCGGGAAGTCTGTTCGTTTTTGGTAATTGCAGTCGTATCGCTCATGATTGATTCTCCGATATCATTGCACGGTAATGCGCCGAGGCTGGGCCGATTCTTGGCGCTTCATGTGAATGTGCAGCACACCGTCATGGTAGTCGGCGGATACAGTGCTGGGATCCACGTCGTCGGACACGCTCACAACTCGCCGGAACCGGCCGCCAAAACGCTCATTGATGTGTACGGTGGCTTTATCATCGTCCCCCGAAGGAAGTTCTGATTTCCGTTCACCGGCGATAGTTAGCAGGCCACGGTCCAGGCTCACTTCCGTCGTGGAAGGATCGAGACCTGGTGCAAAGGCGTAGACCTCCACCGATTGTGGCGTTCCGCCCACATTTAACGCGGGGAAACCGCCGCGACCAAGACCGCGGATGCTGGGTGAAAGTTCAAACGCCTCCTGCATCTCGCGCTGCAGACGATCCAACTCGGCGAATATGTCGCGAACAAACAAAGGTCGGTACATGAGACTCTCCTCTATTACTGTTGAACCAAACGCCCCGGTAGGAGCCGTGGCGCTTCCAGTTCTTATTTTGGGGATCGATCCAGAACATTTCAAGAGCCCAACCGACAACATGGCAACCATAACCTGCACTTGATCTGCTCACACAAGCGCTACGCGATAGCATCGTAAGCACCCGGTAAACCCGTCTTGAGCCATTCGGGGTGCTTCCGATAGTGTCCACCATTTTTAGGTGGACGCCATGCCGCAGACAGAATTAGCCCCCATACGCCAACGCCGGTCCTATCCCAAGCCCCTGAAGGCCCAGATTGTGGCCGAGTGCCGCCAACCTGGCGCGTCCGTGGCAGGCGTCGCGCTATCGCACGGCATCAATGCAAACGTGGTGCGCAAATGGATCCGGCAGGCCGAGCAACTCCCTGTCCCGGCACCGGCATTTGTGCCGATCATGCCATCTGGATTGCCCGGCGTTGGTCGTCATATCGAGATTCACCTGACCCGTGGTGCCGTGCAGGCAACGGTGCGGTGGCCTGTCAGCGAAGCGGGGATCTGCGTGTCGTGGCTTCGCGAGTGGCTGCGATGATTCACGTCGAAGCCATTTGGCTGGCGACTGAACCGCTGGATATGCGAGCAGGCGCGGGAACGGCTATGGCGCGTGTGGTAGCGGTATTCGGTGCGGCCCGCCCGCATCACGCATATTGCTTTGCCAATCGCCGGGCCAATCGCATGAAGGTGCTGGTCCATGACGGCTTCGGTGTGTGGTTGGCGGCGCGGCGCCTGAACCGAGGCAAGTTCGTCTGGGCCGATGCGATGCATGGGCCGCGCATCGAGCTCGATGCCGCGCAGTGACACGCCCTGGTGCTGGGCCTGCCGTGGCAGCATGTGGGTTCGGGGGGCGCCATCTCGGTGCTGTAAATCAGGCAAGACGCCAATATCATCGCAAGACGGACGGCGGCATACTGCCGCCTATGGATTCGGCAATCTCCCTTGATCAGCTCGACGAGCAGCAACTGCGCACATTGGTCCAGCAACTGATGGGCGAAGTGGCGGCGCGCGACGGGCAGATTGCCACACGGGATCAGGTGATCCACACCAAGCAGACGCACATCGACCCGCTCACACATGAGCTGGTCCTGTACAAGCGCTGGCGCTACGGCAAGCGCAGCGAACAGTTGAATGCCGCCCAGCTCAGTCTGCTGCAAGAGACGATGGACGAGGATCTGGCGGCCATCGAGGAAGAACTGGATGCCTTGCGGGACGCGCCCGCGGCCACGCCACAGAAACCACGAGCCCCGCGTCGCCTGCGGCTGCCCGCCGAGCTGGCGCGTGTCGACATCGGCCATGAACCAGCCTCGACACAATGCCGGTGTGGTTGCCAGATGCAGCGCGTCGGCGAGGATGTCAGCGAGAAGCTGGACTTCGTGCCAGGCGTCTTCACCGTGGAGCGCCACATCCGTGGCAAGTGGGTATGCGCCCAGTGCGAGACGCTCACACAGGCACCGGTACCCCCTCAGATCATCGACAAGGGCATCCCGACGGCTGGCTTGCTGGCACAGGTACTCGTCGCCAAGTACGCCGACCACCTGCCGTTGTACCGCCAGGAAGGCATCTTTGCGCGTGCCGGGGTGGCGCTGCCTGGCTCGACGCTGGGTGACTGGGTGGGCGTGTGCGGGCTGCGTCTGCAGCCCCTGGTCGATGCGCTCAAGATGGAGATGCTGGGCCGCACGGTGCTGCATGCCGACGAGACGCTGGTGCAGATGCTCAAGCCTGGCGCGGGCAAGACGCAGCGGGCGTATCTGTGGGCGTACACGCCCACGTCCTACGACAGCCTGCGGGCCGTGGTCTATGACTTCGCGCCCAGCCGTGCCGGAGAGCACTGCCGTACCTTCCTGCAGGACTGGCGCGGCAAGCTGGTGACCGACGATTACTCCGGCTACAAGGCCGGGTTTGCGGCAGGCATCACTGAACTGGGCTGCATGGCGCATGCCCGGCGCAAGTTCCACGATCTACACGTCAACCACCAGAGCCAGATCGCCGCCCAGGCGCTGGAGTTGTTCGCCGGGCTGTACGGTGTCGAGCGCGAGGCCTCGGAACTGCCAGCGGATGGCCGCAGGCAGATACGGGAGGAGCTTGCCTTACCCATCGCGGACACCCTGCATCGGTGGTTGATCGCACAACGTCAGCGGGTGCCCGATGGCTCGGGGACGGCACGAGCGATTGACTACAGCCTCAAGCGTTGGGAGGCGTTGACACGATATCTGGACGACGGCGATGCGCCGATCGACAACAATTGGGTGGAAAACCAGATCCGGCCCTGGGCGATCGGACGCTCGAACTGGCTGTTTGCCGGGTCGCTACGTGGCGGCCAGCGGGCGGCCGCCATCATGAGCCTGATCCAGTCGGCACGCCTGAACGGGCACGATCCGTACGCCTATCTGAAGGATGTGCTCACACGCCTGCCATCGCAGAAAAACCACCAGATCGCCGAATTGCTGCCCCATCGATGGGTCCCCGCTGCTTGATCTCTACCGTCAAGACGGGTTTACCGGGTGCTTACATAGCATCAGCGGCAGTTCATAATCGTCGTCAGTGCCACACAATGCACATCTCGTGCGCAACGCGCTTAAAGCCACAGAAAACGACAACATTTTTATTGCCTGCAACCAGGAGGTCTAAAGACGATATTGATCGTCATAAACTTCGAGGTTGAAGCAGCCGAGAACCCTGGTTCAGCATTTCAGCCGTGCCTCTCATTTGGATACTGTAAGGCGACGTGGTGGTAGCGTGTCTGTTTTGGGCGCTATCACCGTCAACACACCATCGCGATAGGAGACTTCGGCTTGATCGGGATGGACGCTGTGAGGTAGAGAGATGCTGCGTTCAAAACGTCCATACGCCCGCTCCATAAGGTGGTATCGCCGGCCATCTTGCACGACGCTCGAGAGCTTTTTGCCGCGGATGCGCAGGATGTTTCCGTGGATGTCAACGACAAGGTCGTCTTTGTTCATACCGGGAATTTCTAGGCGAACTACGACCGATAGAGCGGTCTCCCAAGTCTCCGCAGCGAGCAGACTCCAGTGCGGAAATTCCTGCGTCGATTGGTCCTTTACCGTATCCGTATCTTTAGTGCCGAAATGAGTCAGCGATCCGCTGCCGCGTGTGAGCAACTCCCGCCAGCCCTCTGACAGTCCTTCCCACGCGCGTTCTATTAAGTTCTTAAAAGGTTTCATGGTATTGATCCCTAGTGAACTGGCCGCAAACCCATATCGAAGTGAGTATATTGCTTTTCAACCATCCCGCACTCTCGCAAGGTGCAAGGTTTCCAGATATTTTGCAGTGCACCAATTCTGGCCTGCTCGGCCTGCAGACGCCACTCTCAGAGTTCCTTGCGCTGGTAGAGGTGTCGAATCGTCGGCGGACAGCCGCCGCCTTATGATAGTTAGAGAGGGATGGCTCGGAAAGGGCGGCTGCCTCGCCCAGACGCGCGGCATGGGACGGGGCCACCCAGATGCGGTTGGCCTCGGAGAAGGGTTCGTTCATGGGCACCTGTTCGAAGGTTGCTCCGGCTTACATGATCCCCGGATTTTCGTGAATCCGCTGGGTCAGATTCCCAAAAAGTTAGTTGCTCCTGGTAGTACAAATCCTCCGTTTTCTGGAGTTCCTGCGCGAAGCGTTGCAGCCGTTCAGGGTCGTCGAAGATGAAGGCGGGGTTGTGGGCGATGACTTGCTCATCGCCCGTGCGAAAGTGCTGGGCCTTGCGGGTGGCGTAAGCGGGTTGTTGGGCCATGGTGCCATTGTAACTATCCTATATATCTGGTTTATATGCATATAAAACCAGATCACAGGTTTTGATCAACAACATGTAATAGTTGTCGATCGGGCGCCGCAAGGCCCGAAAAAGTCCTGCTTTCGAATGAAAACAGGGCTTTTGGTATCCGGTTGAGCCTGGTGGAATACGGGGCCATCGCGTTTTTGGAGCCATAGGGAAGCTTATCCATCCGGAACTTTGCGGATTCGGCCTGGTTATCGCGTCTATCAGGGGCTTTAACCACGGGGCGTGGAGCCGACCGGCTCGTCTTTAGTGTTCGAAGGATCAGGTCCGCTGTCCGTGGCGGGCGCAGCTTTGGCTTTGGCCAGGGCGATATCATTTTCACGCACCTGTTGGCGAAAACGCCCGGCGGAAAAATGGTAGAAGGGCTGCGGTGAAAACAGGCGCGAGACAAGCGAGGCGCACAACGAGGCAATCAGCAGCCACACGAGCATTGGTTGGCTGCCGGTCATTTCCATGACAATAACGCTGGCGGTCAGGGGAGACTGGGTGGCGGCGGCAAGAAATGACGCCATGGACAGCAGCACCAGCACGCGTTGATCGGCCAGCGCGCCTGTCAAGCGGCTCAGCTCTGCGCCAAAGCCCGCCCCGGCGGTCAGCGCGGGGGTGAAAATCCCGCCCGGAATGCCAGCCCAGTATGACACCACGGTTGCCATCAGCTTGGCCGGGCCGAAGCCGGGTGATTCCAGCGGATGCCCGGCCATTGCCGATGATGCCACGTCGTAGCCGGTGCCGAAAACCGTATAGTGGGTCAGCAGCCCCAGCACCGCCAGTATCAGGCCCATGAGAAATGCCAAATGAAGGGGGTGCTGGCGTAGCCAGCCGCGCCAGCGTGCCGGCGCGAACGCGGCGGCGCCTTTGCTGAGCAGCCAGGAAAATATCCCGCCGCCGACGCCACAGACCAGTCCGCACAACAAGGTCCAGCCTGGCATATCGTGTTTCAGGGCTTGTCCGACGAACGTGCCAAAATACGGATTGTTGCCGGCAAACGCCACTACGATGAAACCAGCGGCCAGCACGCCCAGCAGCACCAGGCGCTGCCAACGAAGTGCCGTGCCTCGGCCGAGCTCTTCAATAGCGAATATGACGCCGGCGAGCGGCGCGTTGAAGGCTGCCGCAAGACCACCCGCCGCCCCCGTGGCGATCAGCTCGCTTGTATGGACATCCTTTAGCGGCACGCCCATTTTCTTGCAGAATCGGCCCCATGCCAGCATCAGTGCCGCGCCGACCTGGACCGATGGGCCCTCGCGCCCTATGGACGCACCCATCACCAACCCCAAGAATGTCAAGGGAATCTTCCAGATCGACTGGTATAAGGCAACCAGTGTGATCCGCCCCGAGCGGGCCGGCAAAGACAAGGACGCGATGACCTGTGGAATACCGCTGCCCACCGCGTTGGGCGCAAAGCGCAAAGTGGCCCAGCGCAGGCAAACCATTCCCAGTGGCAATGCGATCCAGATCGCCCAGGGCACCTGCGCCACCCACACCTTGTTCCAATGCAGCGCCAGATCGACCATGCGGGCAAACCCCAGCGACATGAATGAAACCATCGCCGCGCCAGCCAGCAGCAGGCTGAATTGAAGCGTCCTGCGTGACATGCGGTGCAACTGCCGAGCCTTGCGTCGGGTGGCATGGTGGATCGTTGTCCAGGTCCGGCGTGCGGCTTTTGGCCAGTGGGTCATTAGCAATCCGTGTTGTGTCAGTCCGTTATTTTATCTGATAGGCCAGAAGGGTTTTTCACATGAGGAATTGATGGCGCAGGAAAAGCTATTGTGATTTGGCGACGCAATGTTCAACGCAAGGTTTGGTGTCCATGCTGTTGAAGTGTTGGGGGCGGCCGGCACCCGCTACGGGTGGCCCCAATATCGTCAATACTGATAGGCAACCAGTTCACGGTCAGCGCCTTCGCCGAAGCGGTACAGGCTGGAGGCACCAGGTTATCCAGGATGGCAAGGGGCAACTGGCGTGATAACGTGTTTGTCGAACAGTACGGCGCTGCATCCATCGAGTCTGGTGGATCAGGCCACGGATGAGGCATATTAAGCTTGCGCTCACGCAACGCTTTTCAGGTGTTGTGCAAAGCATCGCGGCCCGAAAGCGGTCGGGTTCATGGTGTCCAGGGTTGGCTATGATCTTGTCAGGCTCTTGGCATGATAGGAAATGCGCTGTGGCGAATCGGGCGTGTGTTTCAACTCAGGCGCCTTCATTGCCACTGTCGCTGATCAATCTTCGCCAGTGTGTTGTAGGTTCGACCTATGTCTCCGGGTGCCGCGCTGCGCGTCATGTCGAAGATTTGCGTGTTTTTCGAGCCAGGCAGATAAAAGCGGCGACCATCCATGGTTTTGGTGATCCAGGTGTTCTGGTTGTTGTCCAATTGCCATACCCGACGCACGCTATTGCTTGCCGGCGAGATGCCCAACACAGCGTCCGACAACGCCAGCAATACCATGGGGTGCCTGCCATCGGCATCCATGACGCTGATCGTGTTGTCCAGTTCGTCGTAGGCGTATAGGCGACCGTCGCGCAGCAGCAGGCAGCTGGGGTACGTTCCCGTGTGCAGGGTGTAGGCGATACGGCCCGAAGCCAGATCGATGGCCGAGACGGATCCACGATACAGGGTGCTGGCGTAGGTATAGGTGCCCGTGCCGTCTATGACCAGGTTGGAGACGCCTACTGCCGAGCATTTCGGGTCTGGGCATCCCCGGCCGGCGCCGGCTGGGTAGTCGACCTTTGCGACGACTCGCAGCGGTTTGCCCCGCTTCAGATCGTATTTGATGATTCGCGAGGCATCACCGTTGGTGGCGACCAGCACTTTGCCATCTTCGCTCAGCGGCACGATTTTCGCCACGTTCGGAACCGGGATCCGCCGGGCGATGGCATCGGACTCGTTCACATAATCCAATTTCTGTCGCCGTTCCAACGCTCTGCCGTTGGCGGCTTGTCGCTCCGCCCGCAGGAGCACAATCGTGTGCAAGGTGTCTTTGAGATAGAGCATGCGCTCTTGGGCGGGCGGCAGCCGTTTCCAGAGGCCTGTCGAGATCCATGCGATGATTGTGGCAAAAGCCAGAGTAAAGATGCCGGTAACCATGCCGCGCATCCATCTGGCTTGCGAAGTGTGCGGCAGCAGCAGGGCGACGCCTCCCAACACGCCGAATATCAAGCCGTATACGTGGGCTGTGTTGTCTACCCCCGATTGCGTGAAGCCATATATCAGGTTGATGACGGTGAACGCTAGCGCGCCGCGCAGTATACGCTTGTGGGTCTCTTGGTCTTTTGCCGGCCATTGACGGACGGCGAAGACAATAAGCGCGCCGCCCGCGCTCATGATGGCGCCGGAAATCCCCACGCTGACAAACAGGCGATGCACATAACGACCCAGAAAGGCCACATCGTGGGCGCCGTAATTGACGCAGGCGGAGGCAAAGCTGGAAAACAGGCTACCCGCGAGGAAAAGTACCACCCATTTCCAGCGGGCGACGAGTGCCTCCAATACCGCGACGATGAGCAGCATTCCCGCAAGATTAAAGATGAGATGGATCGGGGATTCATGCAGAAAAATCGAGGACGCCAGACGCCAAGGTTGCGGACCGAGTGAAAGAGACGGCACGTTGCCGCCCAGAATGGCCAGATCGGCGCCCGACAAGTTGCTGTAGTGGCCCAGGGTCCAGCCTTGCCAGAGGTAAACCCCGATACAGGCAATGCAGATGAATAGGGTCAACCAGGGAGTGTGCAGAGCGGGTCCGGTCCGGGTGGGTTCGATCGAGGCGGGGTTTTCAGGAGAGGGTGGTGTGACAGACATGGGTATGCTGGGGTGAACAAACTGATAGGACCGTAGAGCATGGCAGTCTACATTGGGCATGATTTCCTTGCTTTGCCTCTTGTGCTTCAATGGCGGCGTCACAACCTCGAGGCATCGAACGTGTCACGGTCCGAACGATTATTGGCGCTTCTCCAGCTCTTGCGCAGCCGCCGCCACCCCGTACCAGGCGCCGAACTATCCCGGTCATTGGGCGTCAGCCTGCGCACCATCTACCGCGACATCGGCACGTTGCAAGAGCAGGGCGCGCGCATCGAAGGCGAGGCGGGGCTGGGCTATGTTTTGCGTCCGGGGTATTTGTTGCCGCCGCTCATGTTCACCGAAGAGGAGATCGAGGCAATGGTGCTGGGTTCGCGCTGGGTGATGCGGCATGCCGATTCCGGCCTGTCGGAAAGCGCCCGGAGCGCCCTGGCGCGTATCGCGTCGGTGGTGCCGCGCTCCTTGCGCGATACTCTCGATGCCGCCACTTTGCTGATCGCCTCTCAGCCGCGTGTGCCACCGCCGGAGGTCGACGTGGCGGACATCCGGCTTGCTATTCGCGGTGAGCGGAAGATGTTCTTGCGCTACCAGAGCCTGTCTGACCAGGAATCGACGCGTACCGTCTGGCCTTTCGCGATGGGGTATTTCGACGGTGTCTGCCTGTTGGTGGCCTGGTGTGAAACGCGTAACGACTACCGCCATTTTCGTATCGATCGGATCCAGCATGTCGAGGTCATGACCGAACGCTACCCGTCTTTTCGGCACGTCCTGCTGAAGGGGTGGCGCGAGCGTCAGGGTATCGCGCCAGAATAAGCCCCGGTTCTCCTGAGCCACCGTCCCGGCAGGGGTTGATGAGCAAGCCGGTCGTGTTGTTTCCTGATGGGGAGCATGCTGCTGACAGAATCTGACAATCACGTTGTTTATGCTTGTGGGCATGAAACGGTGGTTCCCGTTTCCGAGTCAACCACGCCCAGGAGGCCTATGATTATCGACCCGAATTTGACCATTCTCTACGTTGCAGACACCCCAGTCAGCGAACGCTTCTATGCCGACCTGCTGGGCAAGCGCGCAGTCGAGAGCTCGCCCGCATTTGCCATGTTCGCGCTCGATTCAGGCCATCGCATCGGATTGTGGGCGAGACATACCGTACAGCCAACGCCCGCACCTCGCGCGCAAGGGGATGGCGTCGAGATCGTGTTCGCCGTGGGCAGCGACGCCGAGGTCGACGCTGCCCACGACGACTGGTCTCGCCGGGGCTTGTCCATCGCCCAGAAACCCACGGTCATGGAGTTTGGCCGAACCTTTGTCGCATTGGATCCAGACGGTCACCGACTGAGGGTGTACCATCACGCGGAATCTTGATTCCGCACAAACGAGCATGATCGCCACCAATAAACAGACAAACGCACCCTTACTCGCACGAATCCAGCGGTTGCCGCGGAACATGGCCCTTGGGGTCGTTCTGGTGAACGTCCTGCTGTTCGTTGGTGGTGCCATCCACGCCACGCTTCCATGGCAACACGATAGTCACGCCTATCGTCAAGCGCTGTCGACCCCGTCGTCGCTGGCGGCGATGCTGGTTCCGTTGTTATGCACCGCCGCATTGGTCGCGGCGCTGGCGTGGGCGCTTGCGCGCGGCCGGCTCGAGCTTGCCCCGCAAAGCGTGACGCAACCGGGGCGTGTGTTCTGGACGTTCATGGTGGTGTATGTGATGTTGTGTGGCATCGATATATACATCCTGTCGTCGCACATACAGCAGTTTCGAGCTGCGATTTGGTCATGGCTTGGGGTTCATGGCATTTACCTGCTCCGTGCGCGGATTGGGTGGATGACGCTGATCATCAGCCTGACGAGTCTCGCGATTTCGGTGCTGATCGTGCTGGTGGCCTGCCAGGTTGCGCTACGTGTCGGTCAGCCAGGCAACGCTGGAGCCTCGGCGCCGCGAACCGATACACCGGCTCGCCATACCGTGCCGGTCGCGTGCGGTGTGTTTTTCGTATCGGTCCAGTGGCTGCTGCAGAATGCATTCAATGGCTGGATGGATGTCTATCAGCACGTTCATGGCCTGCTGGCCCTGGCAAGCGGGGTGGTGGGGCCGCTTCTGGTGTTCGGGCTGGCGTTCACCGGCGCCAGGATGGGGGCGGGCGCGCCGCGCCAAGCACGGCCGTTGCGCGCGCTGGCAGCCGCACTGCTCACACTGACGCTGCAGCACGCCATTTGCATTGCCATTGGCGTGGGTTGGCTCATGTGGGCGATGCATGGCGCTAGCACCTATTTCATCCGTGTCAGTGATCTGATCGGGCCGGTGATGCTGATGGCCGCGTTGTACGCGTTGTTGCTGGTTTTTTTCATGCGATTGTTCACACGACTGTTCTATAGGCGGCTGCAGTAGCCTCACGCGGTGTGACGACGAACAGGGGGTATCCCGCGATCTGGGGATATATCGCCGGGCGCGGGGTACGGTAACCCCGGGAGCCAAATTCTATCGATTCCCTTGACACCATCTCTGTGACGAGGCCGTGGTGTGGTTTCCCTATGCGTGGAGGACTGGTGATTGTTTGACATTGATGCGGCGATCTGCGATTATTATTCGCATACGGAATAATAATTCACATATGTGAATTTAATTGGCCAAGCCGCACCGTGGTCCCTGGGCGGTGCCGGGCCCGCGATGAGTGAACAACTGGAGAACAAAGTGCCCAAACCCCTGGATGGTGTCCGCATTCTAGACATGACCGCCGTGGTCATGGGGCCATACACCACCCAGATACTGGGAGACATGGGCGCCGACGTGATCAAGGTCGAGGCGCCGCGCGGTGACACCATGCGTCGGGTGGGGCCCATGCGGCATCCCGACATGGGTCATATGTACCTGAACTCGAACCGCGGCAAGCGCAGCATCGCGCTCGACCTCAAGAACCCCGGGGGCCGCGATACCTTGCTCAAATTGGCCGCCACGGTCGATGTCCTGGTGTACAACGTGCGGCCCAAGGCCATGGCGCGGCTCGGGCTGTCATATGAAGACGTGCGCGCGGTCAACGACAAGATCATATACGTGGGTCTGGTGGGCTATGGTCAGAACGGTCCGTATGCCGAAAAACCCGCCTATGACGACCTGGTGCAGGGGGCCGTGGGCATGGGTTCGCTCATGGCCCGGTCGGGTTCGCCGGCGCCGCGGTACGTGCCGCTTACTCTGGCCGACCGGGCCGTGGGTCTGCATGGGGTCATTGCCATCACCGGGGCGCTGTATTTTCGGACCCACACCGGCCAGGGCCAGGAAATCCAGGTGCCCATGTTTGAAACCATGGCCTCGATGGTGCTGGCCGATCACATGGCCGGCGCCACGTTCGATCCCCCTCTGGGCGCCACAGGCTACCAGCGGTTGTTGTCACCCGACCGGCGCCCATTCCAGACACGCGATGGCCATGTGTGTGTGCTGATCTACACCGACGCGCACTGGGAGCGGTTCTTCCAGGCCATTGGCCAAGCCAGCGTCTTTCACGAAGACGCCCGTTTCACCACGATGGAGGCGCGCGCCGAGAACATCGACGCAGTCTACAAGACTGTATCGGACATCATGCTCATGCGCACCAGTGGAGAATGGCTGGAACTCTTCGAAAAAGCCGACATCCCAGTCATGCCCATGCACACGGTCGATACCCTGATGGACGACCCGCATTTGCGGGCTGTGGGGTTGGTCGAAACCACGCGTCATCCGACTGAGGGCGTCCTGCGCACGGTCGGCACGCCCGCCACCTGGAGCGTTTCCCAGCCTGCCGCGTCGCGTCCGGCCCCGCGCATCGGTGAACACAGTGTCGAGGTTCTGCGGGAAATCGGTTGCGACCAAAACACCATAGCGGCCCTCATCTCACAAGGCGCGCTGATCGACGGCGCCGCCTGACCGCCCGCCAAACCCACGGAGAGCCCACAATGGGAGTGAAAACCGCCGACCGCACCCTGGATGTGTTCGAAGCCTTCGCCACGGCGCGCGAACCGCTTGTCCTGTCGGAACTCGCGCAGCGCGTGGGGATGCCCATGTCCAGTTGTTTCGCCCTGGTGCGCACCCTGCAGCAGCGCGGTTACCTGTATCTGCCCACGGCGCGCGGCGGCCTGTACCCCACCAAGAAAATGGTGGAATTGTCAGCGGCCATCGCCGCCCACGACCCGTTGCTCGAACGCATCGCGCCAGTGCTCGCGCGGGTGCGCGACGAAACCGGTGAAACCGCCATACTCAGCAAGCTGCAGGGCACACAGATCATTTATCTCGAAGTCTGTGAATCCCAACAGAGCATTCGCTACATTGCGCACGCCGGGGATTTCAAGACGCTCCATGCGAATTCCGTGGGCAAGGCCATCCTGGGCCTGATGCCAACCGACGAGCGCGACACATTGTTGTCGAGCGCGACGTTCGCGCCCCTCACGGCGCGCACCATCACATCGCGCGAAGCGTTCGATGCCGAACTGGCCGAATCGGCCCGGCGCGGATGGTACGCCAGCGAGGGGGAAAGCGTTCCCGATCTCATGGGTGTCGCGTTGGCTCTGCGCATTGGCACGGGTTACTTCGCCTTGTCGGTGGCGGGTCCGCTGTCGCGCATTCGGGCCCACGCCGAGGCGCACGCCAAAGTGCTCGACGCGGCACGCATGGCGGTCATCAGCCAGGGTTGAATCTTTTTCCCGGACCGCGCGGGCGCGTGGTGCTTCGTTTGTCGCAGGACGACTCATTCAGAGGTTTGCTCAGATGGACTTTTCCTTTTCCCCGGACCAAGAAGCGATACGCGACGCCATACAGAAAATCTGTGCGCGTTTCGATGATCAATACTGGCTGGAAAAAGACCGCCACGGCGGCTTCCCGCACGAACTGCACCAGGCACTGGCGCGGGATGGGTGGCTGGGCATCTGCATCCCCGAGGCCTATGGCGGCGCGGGCCTGGGCATCACCGAGGCGGCGCTCATGATGCAGACCATCAGCCAGTCGGGCGCGGGCCTGACGGGGGCGTCGGCGGTGCACATGAACATCTTCGGCCTGAACCCGGTGGTGAAATTCGGCACCGAGGCGCAGAAGCAACGCATGCTGCCGCCCCTGATCGAAGGGCGCGAAAAAGCGTGTTTCGCGGTGACCGAGCCGAACACCGGCCTGAACACCACCCAGCTCAAGACACGCGCGGTGCGGCGTGGCGACCATTATGTGCTGCATGGCGCCAAGGTCTGGATCTCCACGGCGCAAGTGGCCGAGAAGATGCTGATTCTCGCCCGCACCACCGATCTTGAGCAGGTCAAACGCCACACCGACGGGCTCAGCCTGTTCTACACCAATCTGGATCGCACCCGCGTGGACGTGCGCGAGATCGAGAAAATGGGCCGCAAGGCGGTGGATTCCAATGAGCTCTTCATCGATGGGTTGGAAGTGCCGGTGGACGATCTCATCGGCGAGGAAGGGCAGGGGTTCCGCTACATTCTGCACGGGATGAACGCCGAGCGCATCCTGATCGCCTCAGAAGCCATCGGCCTGGGTCGCGCCGCGCTGGCGCGCGCCACCGATTACGCGCGTGAGCGTGTGGTGTTCGGGCGGCCCATCGGCCAGAACCAAGGCATTCAGCATCCACTCGCGGCAAGCTGGATGGAGCTCGAGGCCGCCAACCTGATGGTGTTCCATGCCGCCACACTGTTCGACGCCGGCCTGGACTGCGGTGCGCAGGCCAACGCCGCCAAGTACCTGGCGGGAGAGGCCGGGTTCAAAGCCTGCCAGAACGCGGTCATGACACATGGCGGCTTTGGCTATGCCAAGGAATATCACGTCGAGCGCTACTTGCGTGAAGTCCTCATCCCGCGCATCGCCCCGGTCAGCCCGCAACTGGTGCTGTGCTATATCGCCGAGAAAGTGCTGGGGTTGCCCAAGTCGTATTGAGCATTGGGCGGAAGTCGGCTGATACAGGGCCGCGCACCGGGTCTGTGCGGATTCTGGTCAGACGTATTTTGCGGTATCTTCGGGGAAAGCGTCCCGCATCACGAAGGAGACCCGCATGCCCGAACTCAGCCTCGTACACGGCGCCACCGAGCCGCCGTTGCGCACCGAAACCATAGGCCGGTGCCTGGAGCACGCGGCCACGCATTGGCCCGACCAGGAGGCGGTGGTGTCGGTTCACCAGGGCATCCGTATTACTTACGAACAACTGAACAGCCAGGCCGACCACATCGCGGCCGGCCTGCTCGCCCTTGGCCTCGAGCGCGGTGACCGCGTCGGCATCTGGTCTCCCAACAAGGCTGAATGGGCGCTCATACAGTTCGCCACTGCCAAGGCCGGCATGATCCTGGTCAACATCAACCCGGCCTACCGGGTGTCCGAGCTCGAGTACACGCTGAACAAAGTCCAGATTCGCGCCTTGGTCGCCGCGCAGCGGTTCAAGACCAGTGATTACGTCGCCATGGTCGAGCAACTATTGCCGGAAGTGGCTGTCCACGAAGGCATGCTCACCGCCGCCGCGGCGCCGCATTTGCGTCATGTCATCAAGATCGGCGGGGCGCCGCGCCCCGGCTGGCGCCTGTTCGACGAACTGGCCACGCTTGGCGGCGCGGCGGAACGCGAACAGGTGCGTCGCATAGGCGGCGAGCTCTCGTGCCACGATCCGATCAACATCCAGTTCACCAGCGGCACCACCGGTCTGCCCAAGGGCGCGACGCTGTCGCATCACAATATTCTGAACAATGGATTTTTCGTGGGCGAGTGCGTGGGGCTCAGGCAAGGTGACCGCCTGTGCATCCCGGTTCCTCTCTACCACTGTTTCGGCATGGTCATGGGCAACCTCGGCTGTCTCACGCATGGCGCGGCCATGGTGTATCCGTCCGATGCCTTCGATCCCCTGTCCGTCCTGCGCACCATCCAGGATGAGCGCTGCGTCGGCGTCTATGGCGTTCCCACCATGTTCATCGCCGAGCTCACACACCCCGAATTCAAGAACTTCGACCTGTCCAGCCTGCGCACGGGTTGCATGGCGGGGTCGCCGTGCCCGGTCGACGTCATGAAACAGGTGCTGGGCGCCATGCACATGCGCGACGTCACCATCGCCTATGGCATGACCGAAACCAGTCCCGTCAGTTTCCAGTCCGCGGCCAACGACGATCTTGAAACCCGCGTGTCGACCATCGGGCGGGTGCAGCCGCATCTGCAATGCAAAGTCATCGACGGCGAGGGCAACACCGTGCCGCGCGGGTGCCCCGGCGAACTCTGCACCAAGGGTTACTCGGTCATGCTGGGCTACTGGGATGACGACGAGAAAACGGGGGAAGCCATCGACGCCGATGGCTGGATGCACACGGGCGATCTCGTGGTCATCGACGAGCGCGGCTATGGCAATGTCGTGGGGCGCCTGAAGGACATGGTCATCCGCGGCGGTGAAAACATCTACCCCCGCGAAATCGAGGAGTTCCTGTATGGCCACCCCGCAGTGAGGGATGTGGCCGTGGTCGGCGTTCCCGATGAGAAATTCGGGGAAGAAATCTGCGCCTGGATCACGCTGGCCGATGGGCACACCGCTACGGAAGACGAGATCCGCGCTTATTGCGAAGGGCGGATCGCGCATTACAAGGTGCCGCGCTATGTGCGTTTCGTGGCTGAATTTCCGCTGACGGTCACGGGCAAGGTGCGTAAATTCGAGATCCGCGACCGCATGATCGAAGAGCTTCATCTAACAGTGCGCAAAACAGCCTGATGCGCAACTCGGCAGACTTAGTGCATTCCCTAAGTGTCGTGGGCGCGAAGTTCGTGCACAATTTTGTCTATGCAGGTGAGGAGACACCCGCCCTGCATGGGCAAGTCGGTGGCGCGCCAAATAGGTAGCGGCTCGGCAAACATAATAAAGCAGCAGGTCCCATAAAAAATAAAAACATGACAAAGGCCGGTATTCGTACCGGCCTTTGTCATGTCCGTCCCGAACGTTCAGCAAGCCTGCTGCGCGCATCCTCCGCCCGATCACCTGCTCATCGCCGTGTGGCGCGCCTCCGCGACGCTGTGTCAGTGCCGCACCGAGCTTGAAAATACGTTGATCACCAGCACCCCCGCGACGATCAGGCCGATACCGGCCATGGCGGCGCCGTCCAGCGCCTGCCGGAACACCACGTAGCCGATGATCGAAATCGCCACGATGCCGACACCCGACCAGATGGCATAGACGACACCGACGGGAATCACCCGCAGCGTGAGTGCCAGGCAATAGAAGGAAATGACGTAGCCAATGACGGTGATCAGCGACGGGTAAAGGCGCGTGAAGCCGTCGCTGGCTTTCAGTGAGGTCGTTGCGATGATTTCCGCGGTGATGGCGATGGTCAACAGGAGCCAGCTCATGGGTGCATCCTTTTGCTACGTGTCCGATCAATCAGCCAATTGCGTGGGCTTCTCCGGTGCGCGCAGCAGCACCTGCACGGCGCCCGATCCGCCATGGACGTCCGCGCACTCGACGTAGGCGATGACGGCATCGATCTGAGTGAGCCAGCGCCTGACGGTCTGCTTCAGGACCGGGCCGTCCTTCGAACCCAGCCCCTTGCCGTGGACGATCTGCACGCTGCGGATGCCATGTGACAGGCACGAAACCAGGAACCGGTCCAGCCGCGTCCGCGCTTCGTCCAGCGTACTGCCATGCAGATCGAGGCTGGCCTGCATGGGCCATTTGCCGCGCCGAAGGTCACGGATCAGGTCCGGGCCTCGGCCCGCCTTCACGAAGCTGGTGGCATCGTGCGCGGTGGCGGCGGGTGCGAAGGCATCCGAGACGGCCGCGAGTGGCGCGGGCTCCGAACCCGCCGCCCGCAGCCGGCGCTGACGAAGCAGGGTCTTTGGGGGAACCGGTCTCGGAGGCAGGATGATGCGTCCGGTTGTGCGTATGGGCGTGACCGAACGCATGGCCCGCTTGAACAGGACGGCGTCCTCGACGGTCAATGGGGGCGGCTCGGTGACGGGGGCGGTTGGGGCGGCGGACAACGAGGTTGTGTGGCCCACGGGCACGGTCTCGGGTGACGCGCGCAACGTTTCCGCCTGTGGCCGCGCGCCGCGACGGCGTTTTTTTCCAAGTGTGCGGGCGGGGGCGCGAACCTCGTCTGTTCTGGCTTGAAGGGACTGCAGGCGTTTCAGGCCGGCCAGCCCGCCGTCACTTTTCCGCATTCTCCAGCCACCGTTGGGCGTCAAGCGCGGCCATGCAGCCGGTGCCCGCGCTGGTGATGGCTTGGCGGTAGACGTGGTCTTGCACGTCGCCGGCCGCGAACACCCCCTCGACCGAGGTCATGGTGGCCAGACCGTTCAGGCCGCTGCGGGTCGTGATGTAGCCGTTGACCATGTCGACCTGGCCCTCGAAGATGGCGGTGTTGGGCTTGTGGCCAATGGCGATGAATGCGCCCGTGACGGCCAGGTCTTCGGTCTGGCCGCTGCGGTTGTCGCGCAGCCGGACCCCGGTCACGCCCGAATCGTCGCCCAGCACTTCGTCCAGTTCGTGAAACAGCTTGAGCCGGACGTTGCCGTTCCTGGCCTTGTCCGTCAGCCGGTCGGTCAGGATGGGCTCGGAGCGGAACGTGTCGCGCCGGTGCACCATGGTGACGGTGCGGCAGATGTTGGACAAGTACAGCGCCTCTTCGACAGCGGTGTTCCCGCCACCCACCACGATGACGTCCTGGTTCTTGTAGAAAAAGCCGTCGCACGTCGCGCAGCCCGACACGCCCCGGCCCATGAACTGTTGTTCCGACGGCAGACCCAGGTACTGGGCGGAGGCGCCGGTGGCAATGATGAGCGCGTCGCAGGTATAGTGTGTACCTGAATCGCCGATCAGCAGGAAAGGGCGCCGGGACAAGTCGACGCTCACGATCTGGTCGAAGACCATCTCGGTCTTGAAGCGTTCGGCGTGCGCCTGGAAACGCTGCATCAGGTCGGGGCCCTGGACCCCTTCCACGTCGGCGGGCCAGTTGTCGACGTCGGTGGTGGTCATGAGCTGCCCGCCTTGCTCGATGCCGGTGACCAGGACCGGGTTCAGGTTGGCGCGCGCGGCGTACACGGCCGCGCTGTAGCCCGCCGGTCCCGAGCCGAGAATCAGGACTTTGGCGTGTTTCGGGGTCGTCATTGCAGAAAATCCGTAAAAGACAATCCCGCAATTATAATGAGTGCATGGCTAGAATACCCGCGACGTCCCCCCGCTCCTCGCGCAATGTGCGCAATGGCCCTTCTCCCTTGCAACTGCGGCTCGCCGGCCTGGTGCGCGAAGCACGCTGGTTCGTCTTCGCCGCGCTGGCCGCTTGGCTGGCGCTGGTGCTTGCCACCTGGAACCCGGCCGACCCGGCATGGTCGCATTCCGTGCTGTCGACCTCCACGTCCAATCAAGGAGGCAGGCTGGGCGCGTACGTGTCCGACCTGCTGCTGTTCCTCTTTGGCTACTCGGCCTGGCTCTGGGTGGTGCTGTTGGCCCAGCGCGTGGTGGCGGGGTTCTACCGACTGACCAGTCTGTTGCTGCCCAATCACAAGGTCGAGACCCTGCCCCGGGTGCACTGGGAGGCCGGGTTGGGCTTCCTGCTGCTGTTCGTGGGGTCCATGGGCATCGAATCCCTTCAGCTCAAGCAGTTCGGCGCCTCGCTGCCAGCGGGGCCGGGCGGCCAGCTTGGCCGCTTGCTGGCGCACGTCATGTCGCTGTCGCTGGGGAACACGGGTTGCACGTTGTTGCTGCTGGTGTTCATCGCGGTGGGCGCAAGCCTGTTCTTCGGGTTCTCGTGGCTGTTCGTGGCCGAGCGCGTGGGCACCGCGCTGGAAAAATCCGTGCGGCGCGTGTTCGAACTCCGGGCCGCGCGCGCGGATCGCAAGGTGGGCGAGGTCAAGAGCGCCGAGCGCAACGAATCGGTCGTGGCTCAGCAGAAGCAACTGGTGCACGAACAGCCCGTGCGCATCGAACCAGCCATCGTGTCGGTGCCCAAGTCGGTCCGGGTTGAAAAGGAAAAGCAGAAGGCGCTGTTCCCGATGCCATCCGAGCTCGGCGGCTCCGGCGACCTGCCCGCCGTGTCGCTGCTTGACGCACCCGACGACAACATCGAAACCGTGTCGCCGGAAACCATCGAGTACACGTCGCGCCTCATCGAAAAGAAGTTGTCCGATTTCGGCGTCAAGGTGACGGTGGTCTCCGCACAGGCCGGGCCCGTCATCACGCGCTACGAAATCGAGCCGGCCACCGGTGTGAAAGGCAGCCAGATCGTCAACCTGGCGAAAGATCTGGCGCGCGCGCTCAGCCTGGTCAGCATACGCGTGGTCGAGACCATCCCTGGCAAGAACCTCATGGGGCTGGAGCTGCCCAATCCCAAGCGGCAGATGGTGCGGCTGTCCGAGATCATCGGGTCGCAAACCTACTATTCCGGCGCGTCGATGCTCACCATGGCGCTGGGCAAGGACATCGCGGGCAACCCGGTGGTGGCCGACCTGGGCAAGATGCCACACCTGCTGGTGGCCGGCACCACCGGTTCCGGCAAATCGGTTGGCATCAACGCCATGATCCTGTCTCTGCTGTACAAGGCGGACGCCACGCAGGTGCGCCTCATCCTCATCGACCCGAAGATGCTCGAAATGAGCATCTACGCCGACATCCCGCATCTGCTGGCGCCAGTGGTCACCGACATGCGGCACGCCGCCAACGCGCTGAACTGGTGCGTGGGCGAAATGGAAAAACGCTATCGCCTCATGAGCAAGCTGGGTGTGCGCAACCTGGCCGGCTACAACAACAAGATTCAAGACGCCATCAAGCGCGAAGAGCCCATTCCCAACCCTTTCTCGCTCACCCCCGACGAGCCCGAGCCCCTGGCGCCGATGCCCATGATCGTCGTGGTCATCGACGAGCTGGCCGACCTGATGATGGTGGTGGGCAAGAAGATCGAAGAGCTCATCGCGCGGTTGGCGCAGAAGGCGCGTGCCGCGGGCATCCATCTGATTCTGGCCACCCAGCGCCCCAGCGTCGACGTCATCACCGGGTTGATCAAGGCCAACATTCCCACGCGCATCGCCTTCCAGGTGTCGTCCAAGATCGACTCGCGCACCATCCTCGACCAGATGGGCGCCGAAACCCTGCTGGGCCAGGGCGACATGCTGTACATGCCGCCGGGAACGGGGTTGCCCACGCGCGTGCACGGCGCCTTCGTGCACGACGACGAAGTCCATCGCGTGGTGGACTACCTGAAAGAGCAGGGCGAACCCAACTATGTCGACGGCCTGCTGGATGGCGCGCTGGAAGGAGAAACCGGCGATGGCGTGAGCGCGGTCACCGGATTCGCCAATGCCGAATCCGATCCCCTATATGATCAAGCCGTCGAAATCGTCCTGAAGAACCGGCGTGCGTCCATCTCTTCCGTGCAGCGTCATCTGCGCATCGGCTACAACCGCGCCGCGCGCCTGCTCGAGCAAATGGAGCAGGCCGGCCTGGTCTCGGCCATGCAGTCCAATGGCAATCGTGAAATCCTGGTTCCTGCGGGAAACGCCTCTGATGCAGACTAAACACTTGTTGGCCGCGCTGTGTCTCGCGGCCTGCCCGGCGCTGGCGTGGTCCGCCAGCGCACGCGACCAACTGCGCCAGTTCGTGGCCAGCGTGAGCGTGGCCACCGGCACCTTCAAGCAGCAGACGCTTGGCACGCCCAACGACCCGGGCAAGGCCAAGCCCCCGGAATCCGGTCGTTTCGCGTTCCGGCGACCCGGGCGTTTCCGTTGGGAAGTCAAGAAGCCTTATGAACAGCTCATCGTGTCCGACGGCAAGACGGTCTATCAGTACGACCCCGATCTGGCGCAGGTCATCGAGCGCGACGTCAGCAAGTCCATCGGGGCGTCGCCCGCCGCCATCCTGTTCGGGTCGGGCTCGCTCGATGACGCCTTCGTCGTCACGCCGCTCCCCGACAAAGACGGCCTGCAATGGCTGCGGGCCACGCCGCGCAAGGCCGATGCCGGCTTCGCCCATGTTGACATGGGCTTCAGCGACAACAAGCCGGTGCGCCTCGAACTGCTCGATTCCTTCGGTCAGATCACGCGCATCGACCTTTCCGACATCCAGACGAACCCCACGCTGCCCGCCAGCGAGTTCACCTTCGCGCTGCCCAAAGGGGTGGATGTCGTTCACATGTAATCGCGGCGCCGGCGCCGCGCACGAGCCCCGCCATGCCTGAGTCCGGCAACCTGTTCACCTCGCCTGTCGCGGGATCGCATGCGCCGCTGGCCGAGCGCATGCGCCCGAAGTCCCTGGACGACGTCGTGGGGCAGACCCATCTGCTGGGGCCCGGCAAGCCGTTGCGGGTGGCCTTCCAGTCTGGCCGGCCGCACTCCATGATCTTCTGGGGGCCGCCCGGTGTGGGCAAGACCACGCTGGCGCGCCTCATGGCCGACGGTTTCGACGCCCAGTTCCTGGCCATTTCGGCGGTGCTGGGCGGGGTCAAGGACATTCGCGAGGCGGTCGTCCTGGCCCAGGCCGCGCAGGCGCAGGGTCGGCGCACCATCCTGTTCGTCGACGAGGTGCATCGGTTCAACAAGGCCCAGCAGGATGCGTTTCTGCCATATGTCGAAAGCGGCCTGTTCACGTTCATTGGCGCCACCACCGAGAACCCGTCGTTCGAGGTGAATTCCGCGCTGCTGTCGCGTGCCCGCGTGTACGTGCTGGAGCCGCTGTCTGTCGATGACCTGCGCGGGTTGCTCGATCGGGCGCTGGAGATGTTCGATTCAACCCCCCCGCCGGGTGATGACCCCCAGGGAACCGACGGCCCCCGGGCCACCGGACATCGACCCACGCCACGTTTCGATGACGAAGCCCGCGCTCAACTGGCGGCCTGGGCGGATGGCGATGCGCGGCGGCTGATCAATGCGGTCGAAGTCGTGGCCGAGGCCGCGCTGGGGGCGCAACGCGAACTGGTCGATGCGGCCTGGCTCGAAACCGCGCTGTCGCAGAACCTGCGCCGTTTCGACAAAGGAGGGGATGCTTTCTACGACCAGATCAGCGCGTTGCACAAGTCGGTGCGGGGTTCCGACCCCGATGCGGCGCTGTACTGGTTCACACGCATGCTCGATGGTGGTGCCGATCCGCGCTACCTGTCACGGCGCATCATCCGCATGGCCTGGGAGGACATCGGCCTGGCCGACCCGCGCGCCATGCAGATCGCCAATGAGGCGGCCAGCACCTATGAACGGCTGGGGTCGCCCGAGGGAGAATTGGCGCTGGCGCAAGCTGTGATCTATCTGGCCGTTGCCGCCAAGAGCAATGCCGGCTACATGGCGTATAACCAGGCACGCGCCTTCGTGCGCCAGGATACCTCGCGCGACGTGCCGGTGCATTTGCGCAACGCCCCCACCAAACTCATGAAAGAGCTCGGTTACGGACGACAGTACCGGTACGCCCACGATGAGCCGAACGGCTACGCGGCGGGCGAAACCTACCTGCCCGACGGCATGGCCCGACCCAACTGGTATCGGCCCGTCCCGCGCGGGCTCGAGGGCAAGATCGCCGAGAAGCTGGCTTTCCTGCGCCAATTGGACGACGAGGCGAAAAAAGGCGGGTAGCGCTTTGCGTGCCTATCCGCGGTGGGTCCCCGCATATCCGAATTTGGACGTCCGACTCAACCGGTAGTGTTCTTGCATGGTATGTCGGAGGGGTGATCCGGCCCTTTGTATAATCGTGCTGGCCCGAAGGTGGCCTGCGTCAACATTGTCCCTCCGTCGCGGCCGCACGCATTCCATTCCTCTACGGACATCGCATCCATGCTAGACCCCAATCAACTGCGCAAAGATCCATCGACCGTGGTCGAGCGCCTTGCCCTGCGCGGCGTTCAATTCGACACCGAACGCTTCAACACGCTGGAAGCCCGCCGCAAGGCGGTGCAAGTCGAGACCGAAACCCTGCAGGCGCGCCGCAACGCCGTCTCCAAGCTCATCGGCCAGCTCAAGTCCAAGGGACAGGACGCCAGCCAGGAACTGGCTGAATCGCAGGCCATTCCGGAACGTCTCAAGCAACTGGCGGCCGATCTGGCCGGGGTGCAGTCCGAACTCAACGATTGGCTCATGACGCTGCCCAACCTGCCACACGCCAGTGTGCCGGCCGGCGCCTCCAGCGATGACAACGTCGAGGTGCGCCGCTGGGTCCCGCCTGGCGTGGAAGTTGACGGGCAAGGCTGCCCGCGCGCGTTCCCGTTTGAAACGCGCGACCACGTCGCGCTGGGCGAACCCCTGGGGCTGGATTTCGAGGCCGCGCGCAAGCTGGCCGGGGCGCGTTTCATGATGTTGCGGGGCCAGATGGCCCGGCTGCATCGCGCGCTGGCGCAGTTCATGCTCGATCTGCAGACCGGCGAACATGGCTACACCGATTGCTACACCCCTTACATTGTCAACGGCGCCACGCTGTTCGGCACCGGCCAGT
>DASTNK010000145.1:0-3112 GCA_035720945.1 Burkholderiaceae bacterium | reverse complement strand
TACATAAACGCCGGCCCGAAGCAGATCGCGGCCCCCGCGATACCCGCCGGCAAGCGCAGCCACACTTTCTGCCCCGAGATGAACGCAAACGACAGCCCCCACAGGCCAACGGCGATGCGCGCGAAAGCGAACACCGCGAGCCAGGGGTGGGTTTCCAGTTCGATGATGGCGGGGTTGGCAATCATGGCCAGTGGGATGATGTACAGGCCCAAGCCCAGGCGCATGGCCGAGCCCGCGACTTTCAGCCAGTTCTCGCCCACGATGCCTGCCGCGATGAAGACGGTGCCGCAGACTGGTGGGGTGATGGTTGACAGCAGCGCGAACCAGAACACGAACAAGTGGGCCAGCAGCAGGTTGATGCCCAGGCTGTGCAGCGCCGGCCCGGCGATGGCCACGCAGATGACGTAGGCGGCGGTGGTGGGCACTTCCATGCCCAGCAGCAGGCAGGCCAGCGCGGTCAGCAACAGGGCCGGCCACAGGCTGTCTTGTGCGACGGCGAGAATCACCGACGTAACCTTCACGCCCAGTCCGGTCATGCCCAGCACGCCGATCACGACGGACGCGCAGATGATGATCGCGGCAATCATGGAGATCTGCTTGCCGGCCAGGATGGCGGCGTCGGACATCCGTTGCGCGAAACGCCGCCACGAGATCTCGAAACGGATGTTCACGAAAAGCAGCAACACGCCGACCAGGATGGCCATGCAGGCCGAATACTGCGGTGTGACTTGTGCAATGAACATTTGCTGAAGCAGCACCGCGAATGGCACCAGGAAGAACAACATGGTGATGATGACGTCGCGCCGATGTGGGCGGTCGTTCTGGTCCAGCGACTTCAACCCGTAGCGGCGGGCGAACAGGTCTATGCCTATCCACACAGCCAGGAAATACAGCAGGGCCGGCAGCAGGGCCGCCGCCATGATCTGGGTGTAGGGCGTGCCGGTGAGTTCCACCATGACGAAGGCGCCGGCCCCCATCAATGGCGGCATGATCTGCCCGCCCGAGGATGCTACTGCTTCGACGGCTCCCGCCAACGATTTGGGGTAGCCCAGGCGTACCATGGTCGGTATCGTGACCGAGCCGATCGAGGCGGCGTTGGCCGAAGCCGAACCGGAAATCGATCCGAAGAGCGCCGAAGAAAGCACGGCGACCTTGCCCGCTCCCCCCCGCAGGCGGCCGGCCGCGGCGATGGCGATGTTGAGGAACCCCTGGCCCGCTTCCCCGACATTCAGAACCGCGCCCATGATCACGAAAATTGCCACCACACTCACCGATACACCGGTGAGCGGGCCCCAGACACCGCCCTCGGTGATCGTCAGTGTGCCCAGCGTGCTTTCGAATGGCACGGTGGGATGGCCGAACTGCCCGGGAATATACTGGCCGAAAAAGCCATACAGCAGGCACACCAGGGCCACCATGGGCAGCGGCCAGCCAATGGCGCGGCGCGCCATCTCCAGCGTGATCGCCAGCAAGGCCAGGGCGACGATGATCTGCACGTTGCCATTGAGAAACCCATACTGGTTCGACAGCATGTCGGCATTGAAGGCGGTGTAGAGGCACGCCGCCTCGCCCGCCAGCATCAGGATGACGCCCGAGATCCTCTGGCTGCGCGAACGCGCGGCGAACAGGAACAGCCAGGGCAGGGCCAGGGCCATGTGCAGCGGTCGCGCAACAAGCGCCGGCACCAGACCACTGAAGATCAGGCCCAGGTGGAATACGATGGAAACCAGCCCCAGGAAAACCCAGACGCGGGGAGGAGGGCGGGTCGCCGCGGAATGCGGTGAGTCGGACGCGATGGATGCCATGGTCATGTATCGTGAATGAGACTCGCCTGTTCCGTATGGTGCGGACATGCCGATGCAAGCGGGCGGTCTATATGTGTGTGGACGGATTGGTGCCAAAAACGAATGGTGCCCGCGCATTTGGAAGCGCGGGCACCGGTCATTGCCGTCAGTGGCGACGTTCTTGACGAGTGATCAGCGCATGTTTGCCGGGACCTTGATGCCCACTTCTTCATAGTAGCGGATGGCGCCCGGATGCAGCTTGACGCCAGTGCCCATCAGCATTTCTGGTGTGACGGCCTTCCACCAGGGTGCATCCTTGCTGAGCAGGGCTTTCTGTTGCCAGAAAGTCTTGGTGAGCATGTATGCGGTGTTGTCGTCCATTGCCGTGGTGGTGAAGGCCTCGACCGGCAGGGACGTCGTGTCGACATCCTGGTTGACGCCCGCATAGGTGCCGGCCGGGATGATCTGCTTGGTGCGGCCCGTCTTGGCGATCTCGGCGTCCGTCATGGACACCAGCGAAACCGGCGTGCTGGCCGCCGCCTGGACCACGTTGGGCGCGGGGAAAGAGCCCGCCGTCACGAAACCGTCGATCTGCCCGTTCTTGAGCGCGTCGGCCGCATTGCCGAGTTCCGCCGAGGCGATCCTGACCTTGCCATCGAGCCCGAACAGCTTGAGGTACTTGGCGCCTTCCCGGGCGCCGAAGCTGCCCTTGCCAAGGAGAATGGTCTTGCCTGCCAGGTCGGAGAAGTGATCGACATGCTTGTCGCCGCGCATGACAAAATGCATGGTCAGCGAAGGAATGGGGAATAGGGCGCGAATCTTCGCGAAGGCCTCCTTGGGGCGGTTCTTGAAGGGGCCCTTGCCAGCCATGGCGCTTTCAACCAGGCCCGGAGGCGACGTGAACACGTAGTTGCCCGCGCGCACCGATGCTTCCATGACGTTCTGGACCGAACCCTGGCTTTCTTCGATGGTGAGGATGGTGCCGCCCTTGGTGCCCTTCTTGATGGCGTTGGCGAGTTCCACACCCATCTGATAATAAGATGTGCCGGTCTTGGCCGATTTGTAAGCGATACGTTGTTCGGCATGGCTCGTTGCCGCCAGCCCGAAAGTACAGAACACCGCAATGCCGGCCGCCGCGACCGCGCGCAATGTGTTGAACATGCTTTGTCCCCTTGATGACAGAATGTTTCCCCAAAACCCATGGAGAATAAACGCAATTTTCCGAGTGGGTCAACTCGGCCATGGATATTGTGTAGGTCCGCGGCAGATGGGCGGATGCTTTGTCCGGGCCGTTTCTGCGAGGACTGTCCACACAGCAAGACGACGCG